>NZ_JCAFRT010000004.1:0-288788 GCF_059368495.1 Stenotrophomonas sp. YJH_SMC_91
ACGTGTTCGACTACATCGAGATGTTCTACAACCCGATCCGCCGGCATGGTTCCGCTGGCGGCGTGTCACCGGTAGAGTTTGAAAGGCGCTACGCGCAGAGCGGCAACTGAGTGTCTACAGAACTCTGGCCGGTCCATTCTTTTGTTCTCGTCATATCCAAAATCACCATTGCGATTGAACTGTATGGTGTAGGTCTCATCGGATAGGAGAATCTGCTTCAGTTCAGAGCTGATGGTTTCTGACTTCATCCAATGGTTGAGCACGGCAGCACCATCGCGCAGCGTCGCTCCGCCTTCAAATGCGTACTTGACGATTCGCCCATCTGGATCCGTGAACCTGTAAGGATTCCCGTTCGCATACCTATACCGATTGAACTGCCCCACCGGCTGCTCATACGCCGTGACCGGATCAACCGACAGGAACACACCCAACTGCGGATCCATGTAGCGCTGCTGCATGTAGATCAGGCCCGTTGCCGAGTCGCTCACGTGCCCGGTATACCCCGGCCCGTCCGTGACCTGACCACCGACCACGGCCCCGTAGGGCTCGTAGTCATAGCGCTTGATCACATTGCCGTTGGCATCGCTCTCAGCCACGACCGAGCCCAGGGCGTCAGTGTGGATGTACGTCACAGTGGTCTGGGCGATTGCGGATGGCGACAGACCAAGGCCGATCAGCAGCACACAACACAGCCAAGCGCCTGATGCCCCCAGCTTGCGAATTCGATCTCCACATCTCCTGAAGCGGGTAAACACGCCGCCTGCAGTTCCCCCGAACCTGCGCATCCTTCCAATCTCTAAAAGAGCCTTGAAGCAAGGCTGGGTATTCATAGCACAGGAATGACCGGCTGCAGTTGCCAGGTCAGGAACTGTGCAAGGAGCCATGCGCCTGGGAAGGCGGAGGGGCGGGTAGATCGCGAGGCTCAGAAATCGCGACCTGCCAGCCATGGGCTGGCACTACTGGAGCTGCCGGCCAGCGGCCGGCATACCAGAGCACAAAAAAGCCCCGGCCAAGGCCGGGGCTTTTCTACAACTGGTGCCGGAAACAGGAGTCGAACCTGCGACCTACGCATTACGAATGCGCCGCTCTACCAACTGAGCTATTCCGGCGGAGCCCGCGATTTTACGGGCTGGGCGCCCCGGCGGTCAATCCACCCGGCTCAGTCCGCCTCTACCCGGTTGGCACACACCCGCCCAGCCGCGAAATCCTGCAGGTTCCCCAGCGTGATCGCCGAGATCTCCTGCAGCGCCTCCACGGTGAAGAAGCCCTGGTGGCCGGTCACCAGCACGTTGGGGAAGGTCATCAGGCGCTGGAAGGCCTCGTCGTCGATGATCTCGCCGGACAGGTCCTGGAAGAACAGCGCGCTTTCCTGCTCGTAGACGTCGATGGCCAGGTGGCCGAGCCGCCGCGACTTCAGCCCGCGGATCACTGCATGGGTATCCACCAATCCGCCGCGCGAGGTGTTGACCAGCATCGCGCCCGGTTTCATCCGCGCCAGCGAGGCGTCATTGATCAGGTGCTGGGTATCGGGCGTCAGCGGGCAGTGCAGCGAGACGATGTCAGCGCGCGCCAGCAGTTCATCCAGCGCCACCATCTCGCCGATACCTGCGAAGGCCGCCGACGGATACGGGTCGTGCCCCAGCACCGTGCAGCCCATGCCCTTGAAGATGCGCGCGGTGGCCAGGCCGATCTTGCCGGTACCGACGATGCCGACCGTGCGGCCATGCAGGGTGCGCCCGAGCAGGCCGTCGAGCATGAAGTTGCCTTCGCGCACGCGGTTGTAGGCACGATGGGTCTGGCGGTTGAGGGTCATCACCAGCGCCAATGCGTGCTCGGCCACGGCTTCGGGCGAGTACGCCGGCACCCGCGCGACGAACAGGTCCAGCGCTTTCGCAGCGGCCAGGTCCACATTGTTGAAGCCCGCACAGCGCAGCAGCACGGCCCGCACACCCAACGCGTGCAGCGCGCGCAGCACCTGCGCATCCAGCCGATCGTTGACGAACACGCAGACCGCGGCGCAGTCCTGTGCCAGCGCTGCGGTATGCACATCCAGCGCGGCATCGAAGTAGATGAACGTGTAACCCTGCCCCGCCGCCTCACGCAGGTTGGCTTCGTCCAGGAAGCGACGGTCGTAGGGTCGGGCGCTGAAAACGGCGATCTGCATGGAAGAACCTGGATGGAATGCCATGCCGACCATACCGCAGCCACGCGTCCGTGGGGATGGCACCGGCGATGCGAACATCGCCGGTGCCCTGTGCCACTCAGAACTTGTAACCCAGCCCCAGCATCACGCCGTTCTGGATCTGCCCGTCACGACGCTCGCCCACGTAGTCGGCCATGATCGACAGGCGTTCGCTGGCGCGGCTGGTCACGCCCAGGTTCCAGGCCAGCACCTGCTCGCCCACGGCCTGGCTGCTTGCCCCGAACACCAGATCCGGTGCTGCGGCGAAGCCGGTGCTGTAGCGCGCCTGCGAGTCACCCAGTTCCTTCTGCCAGACCACGCGGGCACGCGGGGTAATGCGCTCGCCGTTGTTGCCTTCGAAGGTCCTGAACAGCTGCAGGCCGGCGCCCACGCGGATGCTCTCCAGGCTGCCGCTGCGACCGACCAGTGCACCCGCGCCCTGCCCTTCATTGAAGCGCGTGGCCGAGGTACGCGCGTAGTCCACCACCGGCAACAGCGGCTGGATCACCAGGCCCTTGCCCGTGGTGAATGAGAACGCGTGCTCCACCCGCGCGGAGATCGCATCGTTGCTGTACTTGGCACGCAGCGGCTGCTGCAGGCCATCGATACCGCTGACGCTGCGGCGGGTGTCGTGACGCAGGTCTGTGTAGCGCACCGCCGCCGAGAGATAGCCGCGCGAATAGGTCGCGTCCAGGTAGCCGCCCACGTCCAGCGCGCGCACGTCACCGCTGAAGTCGGAGCCGTCGCGGCCCTTGGTCGACATATCCGCCGCGGCCACGCTGACGCCCAGAGTGACGCGGTCATCGGCAACGCGGGTATCGGCGCCGACGACGATGCCGCCGATGTTATGGCTCAAGCCTGCCACGCCACCGTCGGCATCGATGCGGCCGTGGCTGGCGAAACCGCGCGCCCACAGGCCATGGTTGCGACCAGAGCCACTGCCTTCACCGCCACCCGCCGCCGGCTCGACCAGATGCATGGCCAGTTGGTTGAACAGGCTGCCGTGGCGCGTGCCCGGCTGCGCCGACACCGATTGCGCGGCCTGCGAGGCCAAGCCGTCGGCATCACCGCCACTGCGCATCGCGGCCTGGTGCTGCTGCACCACGTTGCCGATGCTGCCCACCAATGCGTTGTCGGCCAGGCGCAGGGTCGCGTGCGCGTCACCGCGCAGGGCACCGGCCTGCTGTGCGATAACGTCACGGTCGGCGAACTGCAGGGCGCCAAGCAGCGACTTCAGGCCACCATCCCTGCGATCGGAAGCGGTCGCCAGCGCGCGGCCCAAGCCATCGCCGGAAGTGCCGTTGGTGAACAGGCCCAACTGGTCGAAACCCGGGTTGGCGGTCAGCCACAGGCCGTCAGCGGCCTGCTTCACGTTGAAGCTCAGCAGCGAGTTGTGACGCGGGCGGAACACTTCGCCGCCAGTGATGCTGGCGCTGTAGCCGGTGTCACCCAGGCGCACGACCTCTTCGAAGCCGCCCAGGTAGATCGGGCCCTGCACCAGATCACGGCGGAAGTCCTGGCCGTAGTAACCCTGCGCCACGTTCAGTTCGAGGAAGGCCCCTTTGGAGATCACCAGCGCGCCGTCGGTCTGCTTGCTGTCGAAGAAACTGCCTACGCGCAGGCGGCCACTGCCCGCCCCGCCGTTCTCGGTCACATCGAACAGCACCTTCCCGCCCGGCATGATGTTGACGTAGCCATGGGTGACCAGATCACCGCCGCGCGGCATCAGGGTCCCGTACACGCGCAGGCGGTTGAAGCCGTCCTCGCGCCAGGACGGGCGGGTACCGCTGGCCAGCGCACTGAGATCCATAGCGGTGCCGGCCACGTCACCATTGCCGACCAGCATGCCTGCGGCCATTACCCGCACCTCCGAAGCGCGCAGGGCGCCGCCTTCCAGCGCGATGGTGCCGTTGTCGACCAGCATGAAGTCGGCACCGGTGGTCGCGGAGGTCCGCCATGTCGCGCCGTTGGTCACGCGGATCACGCCCATGGAGTTGTCCAGCGTGGACACATCCAGGTCACCCAGGCGCAGCTTCGACAGCAGCAGGGCCTTGTATGTAGGATCGTTCTGGTAATCCTGTACCGAGTTCGCACCGATGCCCTGCGGACCATTGCTGGAGGCGTTGTAGATGCTCTGCGCCAGGTTGATGTAGCTGGACTGCCAGTTGGTGTTCCAGCGCGCGAAGTCATCATCGACGAAGGTCTGCAGTTGGCGACCGGTGCGCAGGTAGCCCGGGTTGATGTCGCCGCTCACGTTGGCGGTGACATTCAACGTATCGCCCGGATCGCGGTAGCCCTTGGCGGTGATGACCCTGTTGCTGTAGATGTCCTGCCCCGGGAACGACTCCAGCTTGCTGCCGCTGCCATCAGGATCGAAAGTGACCGAGGCACCCGTGGTGCGCGCCGGATCGCGGAACACCAACAGGCCGTTGGGCTGCACGACTTCATACATGGCCTTGTGCAGCAGCCCGGCATCGATGCCACCGCCGTAGTTGCCGGTATAGATCTGGGTCATCCGCGGCGACGGCGTGTAGATCACTTTGCCGCTGTTGCTGGCCGCGTGGATCTGTACAGAATCGACGATCGGCAGATCACCGGCCAGATAGCGTTCGACGCCACCGGACTGCATGATCGAGCAGGACGAAATGCAGTGGCCGGACACGATGGTGTTCAGGCCGGACGTGCGGATCACGCCCTGCAGCCACTCGCCGGCGATCAGCGCGCCACCATTGGAGGTGCGCAGCACCACTTCGCGGATCGGCCGGCCCTCGGCCTGTGCCTTGGCCAGCAACGCGGGCAACGACACCACATCGGCGTAGGTCACCCCGCCGCTCAGGAAGATGCGATCCCCCTGCACGTGATAACTCATTGCCATGACGTCATCAGCCGCCGCGATGGCGCCAACGGCGATCAGCCCGGCCAGGGCCAGGCTCAACTTCGAATGCTTCATACGTTCTCTCTCTCCACCCGCAACACGCGGGTAAGGAGTCAAACGGCAAAGCGCCGGAATCTCCCCCAGCCCGGTCGGCCGGAAAAAATGAATGCATTCACAATGAGAGAGGGGCACCACACACTCTTCCCCATCCGGTCATCGTCGCGTAAAACTCGAAGGCGCACCCGCCAACGTCAGCCGAGGCCAGCCCTGTCCGTTCCGTCCCCCCTGATCCACCACGCGCCGGAGCCACCCGCACCTGCGGACGCCTTCATCGCGTTCGTACGCGAGGAACGCGCGCCACTGTGCGCGTTCCTGCGCACACGGGGCGTCGGGCCGGAGGATGCAGAGGACATCGCGCAGGACTGCATGGAGCGGCTGATCCGCTATCGCGCGCACGGCACCGACGAACTGCGCCTGCTGCTGTATCGTATCGCGCGCAATCGCCTGGCCGATCGCGGCCGATCGCCGCAGTCGCGACCGCACCTGTCACTGGCCGAGCATGATGGTCACGACGAGCCCACCAGCCCGTCGCCGGACCCCTTGCGCCAGGCAGAGTCCGGGCAGATGTTGTCCCTGCTGCGGCAGGCCCTTTTCAAATTGCCCGAGCGTGCGCGCGAGGTGTACCTGCTCAACCGGATCACCGGCATGAGCTATACGCAGATCGCGCGGCACTGTGGAATTACAGCCAAGACCGTGGAAAAACACATCGCCCGCGCCCTGCAGGGCCTGCGCCAGGAGTTGGGACCGGATCCGCTGCACAACGACGGGGATACCGAATGAGCAGCCACCGGCACACGGAAGACGCCTCGCTGTTCGCACGCGCCAGCGCCTGGGTGGCGCGGTTGGAGGCCCCGGACTGCACCCCTGCCGAACGCGAGTCGTTCGAAGACTGGCTGGCTGAAGACCCTGCCCATGTCAAAGCCTGGGCGCAGGCCGAAGATCTTTTCCAGCAGAGCCAGGGCCTGGCTGCGGACCCATGGCTGCGGACGGCTGCGGCGCGTGCGGCACGGCCTGCCCGACGCCGCTGGCTGCCTGCTGCGGCCGCGGCCGCTGGTATCTGCCTGGCCATCGGCGTGGGCTGGATGGTAGCGGTGGATGGCAACCCAGCCCCGCAGCGCTTTGCCAATGACACGCATCAGGCGCAGCGGCTGACCCTGCCCGATGGCAGCGTAGCCATGCTCGATGCCGGCACAACGCTGCACGCACGCTTTGGCTGGCGCCACCGCGAGCTGGACCTCGAACGCGGCCGCCTGCAGCTGCAGGTCGCGCCATCGAACAAAGCACTGCAGCTGCGCGCCGGCACCAGCACCATCCGCGATATCGGCACCACCTTCCAGGTCGAGCGCCTGCACGATGGCCTGGTCGAGGTCGCGCTGCTGGAGGGTGCGGTGGAAGTCAGCAACGGCGCCGCCCAGCACACCCTGGCCCCTGGCCAGCAACTGCAGGTACTCCCCTCCGGGCGCATCCAGCCCGGTCCAGCGCTGTCCTCCACGGCAGCCGCCGAGGGCTGGCTGCATGGGCAGCTGGTCTTCGATGCCACCCCGCTGTCGATCGTGGTCGAACGCATGAACCGCTATGGCCATGCACCGCTGGTGATCGCCGACCCGGAGATCACCGATCTGGCAGTCAGCGGCACGTTCCGCGCAGGCGACGCACAGGAGTTGCTGTCCGCGCTGGAACTTGGCTGGTCCATTGCTGGCCAGACGCGCCCGGATGGCGCGCTGGAACTGCGCCGCACGTACTGAGGAGGCCTGCGGTGATGGCAGGACCAGGCGCGCTGCAGTGGGGGCTGCTCCGCCCCCTGCTGTGCCTGGCGCTGCTGGTCGCCGCGCCGCCTGCCGCCCTCGCAGGCGATCCGGCTGCCACCCACGACTACCGCATCAACGCTGGCCCGTTGCCCTCGGCATTGCAGCAATGGGCACGGCAAAGCGGCATCGCTCTGGTGTTCGATGCCCGGGAACTGGCGGGGCTCCATGCCAACGGCACCCATGGCCAGGCCGATCCAGCATCGGCCCTGAAACAGCTGGTCGCCGGCATGCCGGTGACCATCCTTCGAACACCGTCCGGTGGCTTCGTGGTCCGCCGCATCCGCGTCGCGCCCGCCGTCGCGCCGCCGGTTCCGGCAACGGTGGCGCCGCGCCCGCGCATGCCCCCGCAGTCGCCCCCCCAAGTGGACCTGGCGCCGATCCATGTCACCGGCAGCCGGTTGCCGCGCACCTCCGTGCAGACCACCCTGCCGGTGACCACGATCGATCGCGCAGATATCCTGCGCAGTGGCTACGGCAGCCTGTTCGACCTGCTGCGACACCTGCCCGGCATGAACGGGCTGCCAGCGATGAGCAGCGCACGCAGTGGCGATTCGCAGTACCTGCCTGTCGGTGCAGCCGCCACCACCAGCCTGGATGGCATGGGACCGCGCGCCACCCTGTTCCTGGTCAATGGCCGGCGCCTGCCCCGTTATCCGATGGTGTCCCTGGAACAGGGCGGGCTCACCGACCTGGGCGGCATTCCACTCAGCTTTGTCGAACGCATCGAACTGGTGCGCGGCGGTGCTTCGGCCATCTACGGTGCCGATGCCATGTCCGGCGTGGTCAACATCATCCTCCGCGACCAGGCCGACGGCCCGGAGGCAACGCTGCAGACCGGTCTGAGCAGTCGTGGCGACGCCGGCCAGTACCGCGTGCAGGCCGCCACCGGAGGCCTGCGCGGGAGCGGCGACCGCTGGTTCGCAGGCATCGACCTGCATCGCGTCGATCACCTGGCGGGGGACCAGCGTGACTGGCACGCAGAGACGTCGCAGTACCTGATCGGCGCCTTCCGCGATGGCGACTACTGGCCCGCTACGCGCTGCGACGGACCATTGAAACGACGCAATGGCGCCTGCTGGTTCGACAGTTCGCGCCCTCGTTCGCTTCAACCGGCCTCCGATACCGCCTCGGCCTATCTGCGCTACCGGCATGAGCGTGGCCAGGGACGCTACGTCTATGCCGAAGCCCGCGCCAGCCACAACCGGCAGCGTTTCGATCTGGGCCCGACCGCCGTCGCCCTCGGCCTGTACGGCTACACCTTCAACAGTGTCCTGCGCGAAGCCGGCAATGTGCGTCCCCAGGTCCGTGCCACCGACGCCGATCTCACCCTGGGCATCGGCCGGGACCAGGGCAGCCACAGCTGGGACGCCGGCATCAGCGCGCAGCGCAGCGACGTCACCCTGGCCACGCCGGGCACCGTGCGCGCCGAACCATTCATCGAGGCGGCGCAGTCGCTCAGGTTCCTGCCAGGCTTCGATGCATTGCCCGCCGATGAAGCCACTTCGCTGTTCCCATCGATCCGCAACCGTGGACTTACCGAGCAGTGGCAGGGCTGGTGGGGCATACAGCGCGCATTGATGCCGATGCGGGGCGGCAATGCGCAGCTGGCTACCGGCATCGATCTGCGCCACGAACGCTGGACGTCGCACCCGGACACCCTGCTGAGCCAGGGCGATCTGGCACTGGGACTGCCGCAGCAGCAGCGGCGCCTGTCGCGGCAGAGTGGCGGTGCGTATGCGGAACTGGGCCTGCCACTAACGTCGGAACTGCGCATGGACCTGGCCGCGCGCTGGGACTACGACGGCGACTACACGGCATTCTCGCCCCGTGCCGGCCTGCGCTGGACGCCAACACCGCACTGGTCGTTCCTGCTGGCCAGCGGCCGCGGCTATCGCGCGCCCAGCCTGTTCGAACAGCGCCGCCCGCCAGGACAGTTCGGCACCCTTACCCTGCCCGTCTCAAGCGCACTGCCACCTTGTGCACAGAGCGAGCCGGACGGCCGCTGCGTGGTCACTGCGGATGTGGAGGAGAACAACGCGCTCAAGGCCGAGAGCTCACGCAGCCATTCGCTGGCGGCGACCTGGTCACCCAGCGATGCGTTCTCGCTTTCGCTGACCCACAACATCGTCGAGCTGCGCAACGAGATCCTCGCGCTGCAGCCGGCCGATGCCGTGTGGAACCGTGACACCTGGCAATTGGATGAGGATGGCAACCTGAGCAGCCTCCGCCTGTCGTTCGACAATATCGGCCGCACCACTTCCCGCAACTGGGTGCTGCGTGGCGAATACCGGATCGACACCGGCAGCACCGGCCAGTGGTTGTTCTCGCTGGACGCGCTGAAGCAGCAGGAGCTGCGCCGCCGTCGGGACCACGAGCCGGCGATCGACCTGCGCGGGCATGTCACGCCCGAGATGGCGGCGGTCCTCAACGTGCAATGGCAGAACAGCAACTGGGACATCGCCCTGCGCGGCAACCAGGTGGGCCGCACCCGCGCATGGCTGCCCGGCGCCGAGTGCCCGCAGCGGCAGATCGAACAGAACCACTGCATGAATCCGCGCCAGCTGCGCTGGAACCTGCACCTGGCGCGCCGCCTGGGCACACGCGTCATCGCGGCGCTGGACGTGCACAACGTGCTTGATGCGCAACCGGTGAACTACCTGGTCGGCAATGGTGGGCAGATGCCGGGGCTGGACGATCCACTGGGTCGCTACTACCTGCTTACCCTGCAGTTCCGCTGAGCGTAGTACGCTACGCGGCCTGTTCCACCGGTCTGCCACCTTCCCCATGAAAGCCTATCTCTGGTTCTGGGGCGCGTTCCTGCTGTTCTTCGCGTTGCCCTTCCCCTGCATCCTCTATTTCGGAACCTCCTGGCCGGTGGCGCTGGCTGATCGCAGCGCGCCATGGCTGTCCCTGCTGCTGCTTGTGCTGTCGCTGGCTGCATGGCTCTCTCTGCTGTTCGCGTTCCTGCATTTCCTGCTGCTCGGCCCACCGCGCGCCCTGCATCGCGTCCGCTCGATCCTCGCCGATGGCGAACCGCGCGATGCGCTGATCGAACACGCTGAACAGACCGGCGTACAGGTGCGTGGCTTCGCGCAATGGAAACTGCAGCTGTCCTTCAAGAACCTGTCCGGCACGCCGATCCGCGAACAGCTGCTGGTGGTCGACAGCAAGCCGCAACTGCAGCGCTTCGGCGTCGGCAGGCACGTCGATGCACGCCTGAGCCGGGTGCCGGGCGCGTTCCCGAACGTGGTACTGGACGGTGCCCAGCCCGAACTGGATGTCGCCAGCCTGTGGCGGCGAAGCATCGGCGCAGCGCTCGGCATCGTCTTGGTAGCCGCTGCCTATGTGGCGGCCTACCGGCTGCAGAGCGAGGGCTTTGGCTGGACCTTCCTGTCCTTCGGCCACCCGCTGCTGGTGTGCCCGCTGGTGCTGTGTGGGTACATGTTGGGGCTGCGCCTGCTTGGCCGCCTGCTGCAGGCTGATGCGCGCGGCGACGCGTTGAAGTACCGCGGCATCGGCGTTGAGGCCAGGGTGCTGAAGGTGCGTCAGACCGGCACCTACCTCAACGAACAGCCGCAGGTGGAGTTCCAGCTGGAGTACACCGATCGCGACGGCCGCGTACAGCAGGTGAGCGTGCGCCGCTTCATCCCGCTGATCGATCTAGCCAACATCCCGCGCGAAAACGTGACCCTGCTGTACGACCCGGATGACCGTGGCAACGTGCGCCTGGAGGGCGTATGAAACAGCCGCCCTCCACCCACACCGTGTTCCTGGTACTGCTGCTGGTTCTGGCGGGCGTGGCCGTTGCCGGCGGCGCCCTGCAGACCATCAGCGAAACGCTGGGGCATTCGGTACAGCCGGACCGGTTGCAACCCTCCGTCTCGTCTCAGTCGCCGCGCAAGCAACCCGCATCGCTTGTGCCGTCCCCGGCCGCCTTCCCCGCGGCGAGTACCGCTGCGGCGCCCGAACGCAACAATCGCCTGTTCGATGCGGACTACCTGCAGGCTGCGCGCCAGGCACTGGAGCAGCTGCCGGCACTGGCCGGCCAGAGGCTGACGGTCTTCCATAGCATCCACTTCTACGACGATGGCCGCATCAACCTGGATCTGGTCGACCCGCAACAGCCGGGCCACGTCGACAGCTACCACTTCGAACGTGGCCAGTGGCGCAAGGGCAATCCGGTGAACCCGCAGCAGTTCGCGCCGACCATCAGCCTGCAGCGCAGCAGCACACCCCTGGCCAGCATCGATTTCGAGGCCGTGCCGCGCGTGGCGCAGGCACTGCAGGAACAACGCAACGCGCTGCAGAACCCCGCATCCGAAGTCGGCCACGTCTACGTGATCGTGCGCAAAGGCGGCAAGCTGGTGTGGCTGCCGGATGACGTCGCCGGTGACCGCGAATCCGTGCGCCTGCAGTTCGATGCGCAGGGCACCCTGCGCGGCGTGAACCGCCGATAGGCCACACAAAAAGGGGACGGAGGGGATTAAGTCGCATGTGCCTTGGTGCGGATTGCGACTTAATCCCCTCCGTCCCCTTTTTCTATTTCACCGAGCGGGCTATGGCGTACTGCGCGCCGTAGTACGTGGACAGCACCAGCACGCTGGCCAGCGGCAGGCCGCCGGCGAAGCGGTCCCAGGCCAGCAGTGAATCGCTGGCGACGAACAGCAGCGCACCGGCGGCAGCCCAGCGCGCGCTGCTGGCTTCCACGGCAGCGGGCTGTGGCCGGCGCCACTGGCGCGCCAGTGCCAGCACCGCCATCGAGGCCAGCACCACCACATACGCCAGCACCGGCACACGCATCGGTGCAGGCAGGTGCGGCCACAGGCCAAGTACGTTGAGCACGGCAAACGTCGCCAGCAGGACGCTGGCCGCCAACAGCCCACGCCCCGCACGCAGGCCGTCGTGGAAGGCCACGATGTAGCAGAGGTGGGCCAGCAGGAACGCGACCAGGCCCGGCACGAACGCATCCATCGGCAGCATCAAAGCGATGTCACCCACGCACGACAGCAGCATGCCGGCCAGCACCGCGCGTCGATAGAACGGCTGCGCGGGATCATGCACGCGCCAGACGATGGCAGCGATCAGCAGCGTGGTGGTCGGCTTGGCCAGCCAGTGCAGCCAGCGCCCGTCACCGTGCAGGAACGCACCGATGATGGCCAGGATCGCCATCAGCAGGATCACGCCATCGCGGGCGCGCGGCTTCATCGCGCCTTCCACAATTCTGCGAGGCGGTCAGGCTTGCCGGCGATACGCTCCAGCACCGGGTACTGCAGGCCACCGTGGTAGGCGATGCTCATCGTTTCGATGCGGTCGAACTGCTTCACCAGCAGCACGATCGGCGCCTTGTCCTTCGCTGCCGCAGCCACCGCGTCCTTCAAGCGCTGGCTGCTGTACTCACGGCCGCCAACCGCGATCACCTTCATGCCCGGTGCAAGACCGGCGTTGAACGCCGGGCTGTCCCAGATCACATCGCCGACCGTACCGCTGTCGAGTACGGTCGCGCCCAGCGAATAGGCGAGCAGTGCCGCCTTGGCGCGTTTTTCCTGTGCCTTGTAGGCGTCGTTCGGCGTATCGCGGTAGACCAGCTTCCAGCCCGCCAGCTCCAGGCCGCCGGTCAACGAACCGTGGCCGTCCAGGCGCCCGCGCAGGAACGTCGCCCAGTCGTACGGCGCGATGCCGTTCAAGGTCGCGACCACATCATCGAAGGTGTACGGGTTGACGTCCCAGTCGCCATTGCCGACGCCGAAGAACGCACGCGCGAAGTCGTCCAGGCTGCGGCGGTTGCCGCTCAGTTCGCGCAGCTTGCCCTCCACTTCCAGCCACAGCATCTGGCCGCCGGAGTAGTAGTCCTCGCTCATCTGGTAGTTGCGGTAGGGCAGCGTGCGGCGCTGGGCAATGGTCGGATCGTTGGTAGTGTCCTGCAGCGGCCGCCAGGCCAGGCCCGGTCGGCCACGGTCGTAGGTCGCGGCCACATTGGCCAGCATGTCGCGCGCCTGCGCGGTCGACCACAGCCCCGAACGCGCCGCCAGCACCTGGCCCCAGAACTGGGTCTGGCCCTCGTACACCCACAGCAGGCTGTCGCCCATCGGCACGTTGAAGTTGGCGGTGGTCAGGTCGGCGCCGCGACGGTACTTGCCGTTCCAGGAATGGGTGTACTCGTGCGGCAACAGATCGCGCATCCACGCGTTGCTGTCCCACTCGGTGAAGTAGCCCGGGTCAGCGCTGTTCTCGCTGGAACGGTGATGCTCCAGGCCGATGCCACCGAGGCGGTCGGTCAATGCCAGCAGGAACTCATAGTGGTTGTAGTGGCGCGCACCGTAAAGCTTGTCGGCCTGCTGGACCAGCGCGCGATGCATGGTGATCTGTGCCTCGCTCGGCTTCAGCGACTTGGCGTCGTCGGCAAACACATTGAGGTGCACCGGCACCTTCGCGCCCGGGTCGAGATCGATGCGCTGGTAGTGCTCGCCGGCGAACAAGGGCGAATCGACCAGATGGTCATACGAGATCGGCTTGAACACCACGGTGTCACCGTCGCGCCGCGCGGTTTCCAGCGCGGTTGCGAACGACCAGCCCTTGGGCAGGGTCACGCTGGCCTGCACCTGCAGGTCGCGCGCATCGACGCCGGCCGGATACAGCGAATTGGCGTTCCACTGCAGGTTGAGCATTTCCGGGGTCATCACCACCCGGCCCTGGCTGCCGCCCTGCGAGGACAGGAAGTCGAAGTGGGCGACGATCTCGCTCACGCCCTCGGGCACGTTCACCTTGAACGCATAGACGTTGAACTGGTCACGCTGCCAGGCCAGCGGCCTGCCGTTGGCGGTCACGCGCAGCCCGGCCAACTTGTCGATCGGGCCGGTGGGCGAATGGTTGCCGGGAATCCACTGCGGGTACAGCAGGGTCATCGGGCCGGGCTTGGCCGGCATCGTAGCGGTCACCTTGAAGATGCGCCGGGCCAGATCGCGCGCGTCGACATCGATGCGCAGCAGGCCGGGGGCCACCGCGTTCGCCGGTGGCGAGGTCTGCGCCAGTGCAGGCGTGGCCGCCAGCGCGAACAGCAACGACATCGCCAAGGCTCGGGTCTTCATCGGGCAGGTTCCAACAGCGGAGAATCTTCCGATGCTAGGCCTGTAACGTGCCCTGCCCCATGGCCAAAGGTCATGGGCGGGCCGCCCATCCTTGCGTGCGAAAAAGCGTGCGAACCAAGGTTCGCACCCACCTTGTGCTGGTTTGCACCCACCGTGTGCCAGTTCGCACCCACCAGAGCAGTTCCAGTAGATCCACGCCATGCGTGGATGAGGCGCTTCCCGGTCAGTCGACCAGGCGCAGGCGCAGTTCCTTCGGCAGCGCGAACACCATCGATTCCGGTTCGCCGTCCAGCTCGCCCACGCCGGTGGCGCCCAGTTCGGCCAGGCGCGCCAGCACGCCATCGACCAGCACCTGCGGTGCAGAGGCGCCGGCGGTCACGCCGATGTGCTGCTTGCCTGCCACCCATGCCGGGTCGATCTCGTGCGCGCCGTCGATCAGGTACGACTCCACGCCCTCACGGCGGGCCAGCTCGCTCAAGCGGTTGGAGTTGGAGCTGTTCGGCGAACCGACCACCAGCACCAGGTCGCAGCGCTTGGCCAGATCGCGCACGGCATCCTGGCGGTTCTGCGTGGCGTAGCAGATGTCGTCGTTCTTCGGGCCCTGCATCGCCGGGAAACGCTCGCGCAGCGCATCGATGATCCCGCGCGTGTCATCCACCGACAGCGTGGTCTGGGTGGTGTAGGCGAAGTTTTCCGGCTGGTTGATCTGCAGCGTGGCAACCTGCTCCACGTCTTCCACCAGGTAGATCTGGCCGGTGCCGGCTTCGCGGTTCCACTGGCCCATGGTGCCTTCCACTTCCGGGTGACCGGCGTGGCCGATCAGCACCACGTCACGGCCGGCACGGCAGTGGCGGGCGACTTCGAAGTGGACCTTGGTCACCAGCGGGCAGGTGGCGTCGAACACCTTCAGGCCACGGCGCTCGGCTTCCTGGCGCACGGCCTGGGACACGCCATGGGCGCTGAAGATCACCGTGTTGTTGTCCGGCACTTCGTCGAGTTCCTCGACGAAGATCGCCCCGCGCTGCTTCAGGTCGTCGACCACGAAGCGGTTGTGCACCACTTCATGGCGAACATAGATGGGCGCGCCCAGCGTTTCGATCGCGCGCTTGACGATCTCGATCGCACGATCGACACCGGCACAGAAACCACGCGGGTTGGCGAGCAGCACATCCATCAGTTCAATCTCCCGGCAGCGGCCGGCTTACGGTTTCGGATTGGCATTATCCGCCTTTTTGGCGGACTTGCCGTCGAACAGGCCAAACAGGGCGATGCCGATGGCACCCACCACGATGGCCGAGTCGGCGATGTTGAACGAGGGCCAGGTGTAGCTGCCCACGTACCACTGGATGAAGTCGACCACGTGGCCGTGCACCTGGCGGTCGATCACGTTGCCGATGGCGCCGCCGATGATGAGCGCATACGGCACCGCGGCCTTCCAGTTGCCGCGCGCGGTGCCGCGCAGCCACCACGCCATCAGGCCGCTGATGGCGATCGCCAGTGCGGTGAAGAAGTACTTCTGCCAGCCACCGGCGTCGCTCAGGAAACTGAATGCCGCGCCGGTGTTGTAGGTGCGGTACCAGTTCCAGAAGCCGTCGATGACCACCACCGGCTGGAACTCCGGCAGGCTCGACAGCACCCAGGCCTTGGACCACTGGTCCAGGCCGATGATGGCGGCCGACAGCAGCAGCCAGACCAGGGCGTTCGGATGCGGACGGGGCGCGGCCATCAGAACCAGCTCCGCACTTCGCCGGCGCCGGTCACGTTGCTCACGCAACGGCCGCACAGTTCCGGATGATCGGCGTTGCTGCCGACGTCGGCGCGGTGGTGCCAGCAGCGCACGCACTTGGCCTTGGTGGTCGGCTGGGCGCTGACGAACACCTCGTCGGTGGTCGCCGGGCGCACCTGCACGTCGCCACTGATGAACAGGAAGCGCAGTTCATCGGCCAGCGGCTGCCACTTCGCGGCCTGCTCCTCGTTGGCGGCAATGGTGATCTCCGCTTCCAGCGCGGCACCGATGGCGCCGTTGGCACGCATCGGCTCGAGCACCTTGGCCACCTGCTCGCGCACAGCCAGCAACTGGTCGAAGTCGGTGGCGTTGAGCTGGGCATCGGCCGGCAGCGGCGCCAGGCCGTCGTACCAGGTGGTGAACAGCACGTGGCCGGCGTGTTCGCCCGGCAGGTAGCCCCACAGCTCGTCGGCGGTGAAGGTCAGGATCGGCGCCACCCAGCGGGTGAACGCTTCGGCGATGTGGTACATCGCGCTCTGTGCCGAACGGCGACCGTGCGAATCGGTCGGCATCGTGTACAGGCGATCCTTGGTCACGTCCAGGTACAGCGAGCCCAGGTCCACGCTGCAGAAGTTCAGCAGCAGCTGCACGATCTCGGCCATGTTGTAGCCGTCGTAGGCCGCCTTGATCTTCTCCTGCAGCTCCCACGCGCGATGCACGATCCAGCGGTCCAGCGCGACCATCTGGTCGAGCGGACGCAGGTGCTGTGCCGGATCGAAACCGTCCAGGTTGCCGAGCAGGAAGCGTGCGGTGTTGCGCAGGCGGCGGTAGGCATCGGCGTTGCGCTTGAGGATCTCCTGCGACAGCGACATCTCGTTGCTGTAGTCGGCCGAGGCGATCCACAGGCGCAGGATGTCCGCGCCCAGCTTGTTCATGATGTCCTGCGGCTCGATGCCGTTGCCCAGCGACTTGGACATCTTGCGGCCGTGCTCATCCACGGTGAAGCCGTGGGTCAGGCACTGCTTGTACGGGGCGCGCTTGTCGATCGCCACGCCGGTCAGCAGCGAGGACTGGAACCAGCCGCGGTGCTGGTCGGAACCTTCCAGGTACAGGTCGGCCGGCTTGCCGAAGCCACGCGCCGCAAGCACGCCTTCATGGGTCACGCCCGAGTCGAACCAGACGTCGAGGATGTCGGTGACCTTCTCGTAGTCGGCGGCTTCAGCGCCCAGCAGTTCGGCGGCATCCAGCGAGTACCACACGTCGATGCCCTCGGCTTCGACGCGGTCGGCGACCTGCTGCATCAGCTCCACCGAACGCGGATGGATCTCGCCGGTCTGCCGGTGGGTGAACAGTGCGATCGGCACGCCCCAGGTGCGCTGGCGCGAGATGGTCCAGTCCGGGCGACCGTCGACCATGCTCTGGATGCGCGCCTTGCCCCAGGTCGGGAACCAGCCGACGGTGTCGATGGCGGCCAGCGCATCGTTGCGCAGGTTGGCCTTGTCCATCGAAATGAACCACTGCGGGGTGGCGCGGAACACCACCGGCGTCTTGTGGCGCCAGCAGTGCGGGTAGCTGTGGCGGATCGGATGGAACGCCAGCAGCGAACCGTTGTCGCGCAGCACGCCGACGATGCCTTCCTGTGCCTTCCACAGGTGCTGGCCAGCCAGCACCACGTCACCGGCCGGCGGGGTCGATTCCAGGTACACGCCACGGCCGTCGATCGGGGTCACCTGGCCGGCGTTGTACTTGTCCAGCAGGCCGTACTTCTGGCTGACCACGAAGTCTTCCTGGCCGTGGCCGGGGGCGGTGTGCACCGCACCGGTACCGTCCTCGTCGGAGACGTGGTCGCCGTTGAGCACCAGGATCTCGCGCTCCGGGTAGAACGGGTGCGCCAGCAGCTGGTTCTCCAGCGCCGCACCGGTGGTTTCACCGTGCAGCACCAGGTTTTCGACGCCATAGCGCTGCAGCGCGCGCTCGGCCAGCGCCGCAGCCAGCACCAGCCAACGGCGCTTGCCGTTGTGCGCCGGGCCTTCGGCCAGCACGTAGGTGATCTCCGAGCCCAGCGACACCGCCAGCGAGGCCGGCAGCGTCCACGGGGTGGTGGTCCAGATCGGTACGGCCACTTCCACGTCGGCCGGCACGCTCACGCCGAACGCCTGGCCGATGGCCTGCGCATCGCGTGCGGCGTAGGCCACGTCGATCGCCGGCGATTCCTTTTCCTGGTACTCGATCTCGGCCTCGGCCAGCGCCGAGCCACAGTCGAAGCACCAGTACACCGGCTTGGCGCCACGCACCAGGTGGCCGTTGGCCACAACCTTGGACAGCGCACGGATCTCGTTGGCTTCGAAGTCGAAGCTCAGGGTCTTGTACGGGTTGTCCCAGTCACCGGTCACGCCCAGCCGCTTGAAGTCCACGCGCTGGATATTGATCTGCTCTTCGGCGAACTCGCGGCACTTCTGGCGGAATTCGACGGCGTCGAGCTTGGTGCCGACCTTGCCCCACTTCTTTTCCACCGCGATCTCGATCGGCAGGCCATGGCAGTCCCAGCCCGGCACGTAGGGCGCATCGAAGCCGGCCAGGTAGCGCGACTTGACGATGATGTCCTTCAGGATCTTGTTGACCGCGTGGCCCAGGTGGATGCGGCCGTTGGCGTACGGCGGGCCATCGTGCAGCACGAACAGCGGGCGGCCGGCGGCGTTGTCGCGCAGCTGCTGGTAGAGCCCCTGCGCTTCCCACCGCGCCAGAATGCCCGGCTCGCGCTTGGGCAGATCGCCGCGCATCGGGAATTCGGTGGCTGGCAGGTTCAGGGTGGTCTTGTAGTCCTGGCTCACGCAGTGGCTCGCAATCTATGTTCGGAAAGGATGGCGCGCGCCTGTTCGGCGTCGCGGTGCATCTGGTCGGTCAGCGCCGCCAGATCATTGAATTTCTCTTCGTCGCGCAGCTTGGCGACGAACTCCACATCGATGTGGCGCCCGTACAGGTCGCCCTGGAAATCGAACAGGTGGGCTTCCAGCAGCGGCTCCACGCCCTCCACCGTCGGGCGGGTGCCGAAGCTGGACACCGACGGCCACGGCTGGTCGAACACGCCATGCACCCAGGTCGCGTAGATGCCCGACAGTGCCGGGGTCTTCGGGAACCGCAGGTTGGCGGTGGGGAAGCCCAGCGTACGGCCGAGCTGGCGCCCGCGCACCACCCGGCCGCTGATCGCGTACGGACGACCCAGCAGATCGTTGGCACGGGCGAAGTCGCCCTGCTGCAGCAGCTGGCGGATGCGGGTGCTGGAAATGCGTTCGCCATGCAGGTCGACCGCTTCAATTTCGCCCGCAGTGAAACCCAGTTCGGCACCCATTTTCTGCAGCAGAGCCAGGTCGCCGCGGCGGCGGTTGCCGAAGCAGAACTCGGGGCCGATCCAGACCTCACGCGCACTCAGGCGGTTGACCAGCAACTGGCGCACGAAGGTCTCGGCCGGCATCGCCGCCATCGCCGCGTCGAATCGCAGCAGGCCGACCGCATCGACACCGAGCTCGCGCAGGATCTCGACCTTGCTGCGCGCCAGGGTCAGCCGCGGCGGCGGTGTGCCCTGGGCGAAGAACTCACGCGGCAGCGGCTCGAACGCCACGGCCACGGCGGCCACGCCCAAGGCGCGCGCGCGGGCAACCGCATGGCGGACCAGCGCACGATGGCCCAGGTGGAGGCCGTCGAATGCACCGATACAGACCACGCTTCCGTTGGGGAACAGCTCCCCGCCCTCGACGCTTCTGAACAGCCTGCTCATCAACTCTCGTTCCGGCCCGACCGGGGCCGCCGCTTCAATGGTGTAACCCTGAAGTATAGCCGCCACAAGCCGCGATCAATGCCCGCGCAGATCGCGCGGGCGGAAGCCCATCGCCAGCATGGCTACCGCGTAGGTGACACCGCCACCGCCGACCAGCAGCGACAGGCTGCCGATCCGCTCCCATACGCTCATCGCCGAGAAGCCCGGCAGCCAGTGCAGCAGGGCCAGCAGCACACCAACCATGGCCGCACAGGCCAGCAGCAGTCGCAGCAGATAGCCGGCCCAGCCCGGCCGGCGCTGGTAGACGTCGGTCTTGCCCAGCCAGTACCACAGCAGGCCCAGGTTCAGGTAACTGGACAGCGCGCTGGCAATGCCCAGCGCCAGATGCAGGCCCGGCTGCTTGCCGATGGCCGCCATCACGCCCTGCGCCTTCAGCTCGTCCGGCACCATGACCTGGTACAGCACCGCCAGCAGGGCGAAGTTGAACACCATGTTGGCCACCAGCGCGGCCACACCCGCGCGCACCGGGGTCTTGGTGTCCTGGCGTGCGTAGAACGCCGGCAACACCACCTTCAGCAGGGCGAACGCCGGCAGGCCGAAACTCAGGCCGTACACCGACAGCGCGGTCATGCGGGTATCGAAGGCACTGAACTGGCCGTGCTGGAAGATGGTCGCAATCAGCGGTTCGGCCAGCAGCAGCAGGCCCAGCATGGCCGGCACCGAGATCAGCAGGGTCATGCGCAGGCCCCAGTCCAGCGAGCGCGAGAAGCCTTCGCGGTCGGTGCTGACGTGGTGACGGGCCAGCGCCGGCAGGATCACCGTGCCCAGCGCCACGCCGAACACGCCCAGCGGCAGCTCCAGGAAGCGATCGGCCAGCGACAGCCAGGACTGCGAGCCATCGGTCAGCTTGGCCGCGATGACGGTGTCCAGCAGCAGGTTGATCTGCGCCACCGAGGAGCCGAACAGGGTCGGCACCATCAGCGTCATCACCTTGCGCACGCCCGGATGGCTCCAGCCCCAGCGCGGCAGGGTCAGCAGGTTGATGCCCTTCAGCGAGGGCAGCTGGAACAGCAGCTGCAGGATGCCGGCAGCCAGTACCGCCCAGCCCAGCGCCAGGATCTGCTTTTCCGGGGTGCCGCCCAGCCGCGGGGCCAGCCACAGCGCGCCGGCGATCATGCACAGGTTGAGGATGACCGGGGTCAGCGCCGGCATGGCGAAGCGCTGGAAGCTGTTCAGCGCGCCGCCGGCCAGGGCGGTCAGCGACACGAACAACAGGAACGGGAAGGTCAGGCGGAACAGGTCGACCAGCAGGCCCTGCTTGACCGGATCGGTATCAACGCCACTGGAGAAGACCGAGGCCAGCTGCGGCGCGAAGATCAGCGCCAGCGCAGTGACCAGCATCAGCACCCCGCCCAGGGTGCCAGCGGTGCGGGCCATCAGTTCACGCAGCTCGGCGTGGCTGCGGGTCTCCTTCACTTCCGTGAACACGGGCACGAAAGCGGTGGCGAAAGAGCCTTCGGCGAACAAACGCCGCAGGAAATTGGGTACCCTGAAGGCGACCCAGAAAGCATCAGTGATGGCGTTGGTGCCGAACGTGGTGGTCACCACGAAGTCCCGGACAAGTCCGAGAACGCGCGAGACCATGGTCATGCTGCTGAACGACAGCAGGCCTCGCAACAACTTGGGTGAACTCACTCAGCGTCCCTCTTGACAATCGACTTGACGTGCATTTCTTACGCCATCATACTAGCTAGCTTGCTGTTCCCATAACACCGATTTTTTCAGGAAACCACCACCGTGGCCAATATCAAGTCCGCCAAGAAGCGCGCCAAGCAGACCGTCGTGCGCAACGCGCGCAACGTGGCTCAGCGCTCGATGCTGCGCACCGCTGTCAAGAAAGTGATCAAGGCGCTGGACGCCAACGATGCCGCCGGCGCCGAAGCCGCCTTCGCCGTTGCCCAGCCGATCCTGGATCGCTTCAGCGCGCGTGGCCTGATCCACAAGAACAAGGCTGCTCGCCACAAGAGCCGCCTGAACGACCGCATCAAGGCCCTCAAGGCCGCCTGATCCGGCGTTGCCGCCCTGCCCTCCGGGGCCGGGCAGCAGACAAGAACCCGGCCCCGGCCGGGTTTTTTGTTGCCAGCGATCCGGTAGTGCCGGCCGCTGGCCGGCAACCCCGAGGAATGCCGGCCAGCGGCCGGCACTACCGGAAAATGAAAAACCCGGCCGAAGCCGGGTTTTTGCCAACGTCAGTCGACTGACAGTCGACTCTACTGCGCGTTACGGGCTTCCTGCTCTTCTTCCTTCTGGCGATCGAAGAAGGCCATGATCCGGCTCATGATCGGGAAGGTGCCTTCGCGACCCAGCGCGGAGACCAGGAACCACGGCTCCTTCCAGCCCAGGTCGACGACGATCTGCTCGGCCGCAGCCTTCGCTTCATCCTCGAACATCAGGTCAGCCTTGTTCAGCACCAGCCAGCGCGGCTTCTGCAGCAGTTCCGGATCGTGCTTTTCCAGCTCGCGCTCGATGGCGCGCACCTGCTCGACCGGAGAAATGCCTTCCACCCCACCCTCCATCGGGGAGATGTCCACCAGGTGCAGCAGCAGGCGGGTGCGCTGCAGGTGGCGCAGGAACTGCGCACCCAGGCCGGCACCGTCGGCCGCGCCTTCGATCAGGCCCGGGATGTCGGCAATCACGAAGCTGCGGTAGTTTTCCACCTTCACCACACCCAGGTTCGGGTACAGCGTGGTGAACGGGTAATCGGCCACCTTCGGCGTCGCGGCCGAAACGGCACGGATCAGGGTGCTCTTGCCGGCGTTGGGGAAGCCCAGCAGGCCGACGTCGGCCAGCAGCTTCAGCTCCAGCTTCAGCGTGCGCTCCTCACCCGGCTCGCCCGGCAGCGCCTGGCGCGGCGAGCGGTTGGTCGAGCTCTTGAAGTGCATGTTGCCCAGGCCACCGCGGCCGCCCTTGGCCACCAGCAGGCGGTCGCCGTGCTGGGTCAGGTCGCCGATGACTTCATCGGTGGCAACGTTGATCACCACGGTGCCGACCGGCACGGTGATGGTCAGGTCTTCGCCGCCCTTGCCGTAGGCCTGGCGGCCCATGCCGTTCTCGCCACGCTGCGCCTTGAAGATGCGGTCATGGCGGAAGTCGACCAGGGTATTCAGGTTTTCGTCGGCGCGGATGTACACGCTGCCGCCCGCACCGCCGTCGCCGCCGTCCGGGCCGCCGAGCGGAATGAACTTCTCGCGACGGAAGCCAATGCAGCCGTTGCCGCCGTTGCCGGCGAACACTTCGATTTCTGCTTCGTCTACCAGTTTCATTGTTTCGATGCCTGCGATGGGCGCGGCCTGCCGGCCGTCACCTTGAATGTTATGCCTGCCGATGGCCGGCAGCCCGGCCTGGCCGGTCTTGCTTCAACTCTAACGAAAAGCCCCGCCGAAGCGGGGCTCTTCATGCAGCACCCCCATGCCGAGGCACGGGCGCCGGCGATGCCTGGATCAGGCGTCGGCCGAGACGATGCTGACGGTGCGACGCTTCTTGGCGCCCTTGACCGAGAACTCCACCTTGCCGTCCACGAGGGCGAACAGGGTGTGGTCACGGCCCAGGCCAACGCCGGTGCCCGGGTGGAACTGGGTGCCGCGCTGACGCACGATAATGTTGCCGGCTTCGATGGCCTGGCCGCCGAAGATCTTGACGCCCAGGTACTTCGGGTTGGAGTCGCGACCGTTGCGCGAGGAGCCTACGCCCTTTTTATGTGCCATGACTGCTTCTCCTGATGCTTAGCCGGCGATGCCGGTGATCTCGATTTCGGTGTAGTACTGACGGTGACCCTGACGCTTCATGTGGTGCTTGCGGCGACGGAACTTGATGATCCGGACCTTGTCAGCACGACCCTGGGACAGGACCTTGGCGGTGACGGCAGCGCCCTTCAGCGCATCGCCCAGCTTCACGCCGTCGCTGTCACCCAGCATCAGGATGTTGTCAAACTTGATCTCGCTGCCGACTTCGACTTCGAGCTTTTCAATGCGGAGCTTTTCGCCCTGCGCCACGCGGTATTGCTTACCGCCGGTGACCAGTACTGCGTACATGACCAGGCCTTCCTCTGTAGTTATTGTGGTCTGAGCTGCCGCCATCGAGGGCGGACAGGAGCGGAATTGTACGCAGATCAGCGGGGGCGGGTCAAGTCAACCCCTGAACGTCGAAGGAGACGGCAGCGGCACGGGGGTCAGATCCCTTTTCACGGCGTGAAAAGGGATCTGACCCCTGGCTGACGGCCTGTCTCACAAGGTGAGACACCGGGCTGGCATTGTCGCCCATTGCCCCCATCTGGTCACCTCGGTAGGCTGACCGATTGCCGTTCCCTGCTGGCCCGGCACCCAGCCAACGCCCCCACAACCGGATCCCCCATGGCGATGGATTTCATCCGCATCCGCGGCGCGCGGACGCACAACCTGAAGAACCTCGACCTCGACCTGCCCCGCGACAAGCTGATCGTGATCACCGGCCTGTCCGGCTCGGGCAAGTCCTCGCTGGCGTTCGACACCATCTATGCAGAAGGCCAGCGCCGCTATGTCGAGTCGTTGTCGGCCTATGCGCGCCAGTTCCTGAGCGTGATGGAAAAGCCGGACCTGGACCACATCGAAGGCCTGTCCCCGGCCATCTCGATCGAGCAGAAGTCGACCTCGCACAACCCGCGTTCGACCGTCGGCACGATCACCGAGATCTACGACTACCTGCGCCTGCTGTACGCCCGCGTCGGCACCCCGCGCTGCCCGGACCACGGCTATCCGCTGGAAGCGCAGACGGTCAGCCAGATGGTCGACCAGGTGCTGACGCTGGACCCGGAACAGCGCTACATGCTGCTGGCGCCGGTCATCCGCGACCGCAAGGGCGAGCATGCGCAGGTGTTCGACCAGCTGCGTGCGCAGGGCTTCGTCCGTGTGCGCGTGGACGGCGAGCTGCATGAGATCGACGCGGTGCCGCCGCTGGCACTGCGCCAGAAGCACACCATCGAGGCGGTGATCGACCGCTTCCGCCCGCGCGAGGACATCAAGCAGCGCCTGGCCGAGAGCTTCGAGACCGCGCTGAAGCTGGGCGACGGCATGGCCTCGGTGCAGAGCCTGGACAACACCGAAACCGCGCCGACGCTGTTCTCCTCCAAGTATTCCTGCCCGGTCTGCGATTACTCGCTGCCGGAGCTGGAACCGCGCCTGTTCTCGTTCAACGCACCGATGGGCGCCTGCCCCGGCTGCGATGGCCTGGGCATGGCCGAGTTCTTCGACCCCTCGCGCGTGGTGGTGCATCCCGAACTGTCGCTGGCCGCCGGTGCGGTGCGCGGCTGGGACCGCCGCAACGCCTATTACTTCCAGCTGATCGCTTCGCTGGCCAAGCACTACCGGTTCGACGTCGACGCGGCGTGGAACTCGCTGCCGGCCAAGGTGCAGCAGGCCGTGCTGTACGGCAGCGGCGACGAAGCGATCACCTTCACCTACTTCACCGAAGCCGGTGGCCGCACCCAGCGCAAGCACCGCTTCGAGGGCATCATTCCCAACCTCGAACGCCGCTACAAGGAAACCGAGTCGCCGGCGGTGCGCGAAGAACTGTCCAAGTACATCAGCGAGCAGCCGTGCCCGGAATGCCACGGCGCGCGCCTGAACAAGGCGGCTCGCAACGTGTTCGTGGCCGACCGCCCGCTGCCGGACCTGGTGGTGCTGCCGATCGACGAGGCGCTGAAGTTCTTCAGCGAACTGAGCCTGCCGGGCTGGCGTGGCGAAATCGCCGCGAAGATCGTCAAGGAAATCGGCGAACGCCTCGGCTTCCTGGTCGATGTGGGCCTGGATTACCTGACCCTGGAGCGCAAGGCCGACACCCTGTCCGGTGGCGAGGCACAGCGCATCCGCCTGGCCAGCCAGATCGGCGCCGGCCTGGTCGGCGTGATGTACGTGCTCGACGAGCCGTCCATCGGCCTGCACCAGCGCGACAACGAACGCCTGCTCGGCACCCTCACCCGCCTGCGCGACCTGGGCAACACGGTGATCGTGGTCGAACATGACGAGGATGCGATCCGCCTGGCCGACTATGTGCTGGACATCGGCCCGGGCGCGGGCGTTCATGGCGGCGAGATCGTCGGCCAGGGCACCCTGCAGGACATCCTGGAGGCACCGCGCTCGCTGACCGGCCAGTACCTGTCCGGCAAGCGCGCGATCGAGATTCCGGCGCGCCGGCACAAGCCGAATCCGAAGATGACCCTGCACCTGCGCGGGGCCAGCGGCAACAACCTGAAGGGCGTGGACCTGGCGATTCCGTCGGGCCTGCTGACCTGCGTGACCGGCGTGTCCGGCTCGGGCAAGTCGACCCTGATCAACGACACCCTGTTCTCGCTGGCCGCCAACGAGATCAACGGTTCCTCGCACCCGATCGCCCCGTACAAGGAGATCGATGGCCTGGACCTGTTCGACAAGGTGGTGGACATCGACCAGTCGCCGATCGGCCGCACCCCGCGTTCGAACCCGGCCACTTACACCGGCCTGTTCACTCCACTGCGCGAACTGTTCGCACAGGTGCCTGAAGCGCGTGCGCGTGGCTATTCGCCGGGCCGCTTCAGCTTCAACGTGCGCGGCGGCCGCTGCGAAGCCTGCCAGGGCGACGGCCTGATCAAGGTCGAGATGCACTTCCTGCCGGATGTGTACGTGCCGTGCGATGTCTGCCATGGCAAGCGCTACAACCGCGAAACGCTGGAGATCCTGTACAAGGGCTTCAACATCAACGACGTGCTGGAAATGACCGTCGAGGATGCGCTGAAGCTGTTCGAGCCGGTGCCGTCAATCGCGCGCAAGCTGGAAACGCTGGTCGACGTCGGCCTGAGCTACATCAAGCTGGGCCAGAGCGCGACCACGCTGTCTGGTGGTGAAGCGCAGCGCGTGAAGCTGTCCAAGGAACTGTCGCGCCGCGATACCGGCCGCACCCTGTACATCCTCGACGAACCGACCACCGGCCTGCACTTCCACGACATCGAAGCGCTGCTGGGCGTGCTGCACAAGCTGCGCGACGAGGGCAACACGGTTGTGGTGATCGAGCACAACCTGGACGTGATCAAGACCGCCGACTGGATCGTCGATCTGGGCCCGGAAGGCGGGCATCGCGGTGGCACCATCCTGGTCACCGGCACGCCGGAAGACGTGGCGGCCTGCCCGCAGTCGTACACCGGCCAGTTCCTGGCCCGCATGCTGCCGTCTACCAGCGCGCGCCCGGAACAGCCGGCCGCCGTGGCCAACAAGCCCGATGCCCGCCCGCCGCGCAAGGTGAAGCCTGAGAAGCCGGCCAAGGTGGCGAAGAAGGCGGTGGCTGCCAAGAGCAGCGGCAAGGCCAGCAAGAGCACGACCAAGAAGAAGGACGCCTGATGAGCAGCGAACACAAGATCCTGGCCCGCATCCCGATCAGCGTACGCTGGCGTGACATGGACAGCATGGGCCACGTCAACAACGCCAAGTACATTTCCTACCTGGAGGAAGCGCGCGTGCGCTGGATGCTGGGCGTGGACGGCGTGTCGATGACCGACCGCATCGCCCCGGTGGTGGCCGCGACCAACGTCAACTATCGGCTGCCGATCGTGTGGCCCAACGACATCCTGGTCGAGCTGTTCGTCGAGCGCCTGGGCAACAGCAGCGTGACCATCGGCCACCGCATCGTCGATCAGCAGGACGATTCGAAGCTGTATTCCGATGGCAACGTGGTGGTGGTCTGGATGGATACCCAGACCGGCAAGAGCGCACCGCTGCCGCAGGCGATCCGCAGCGCTTCCACCTGACGCGCCCTGGTGGGTGCCGACCTTGGTCGGCACGCTTTGGCTGCAATGAGGTTGCCGGCCAGCGGCCGGCACGACCGACACTGATCAAAGGATTGACATGATCCACAAGACCGAACTGCGCGACCTGCTGCCCGGCATGGTCCCCTTCCCCACCGACGTCTTTCCCGCCGACCAGGCCTGGCTCGGCCAGCACCTGCTGCCGCTGCTGAAGATCGACCTGGGCGTGCTGCGCCCGGAACTGGCTGGCCAGGTGGCAACGATGCTGTGCCCGATCGAGCCGTACGACGGCTGCATCGGCGAGACCACCGAAGAACACCACAACGATTTCACCGGCACCAACTGGATCGCCTTCGAACTGACCGCCGGCAACCAGATGCGCTTCCTCGGCAACGAGGGCTATTTCATCGGCGATGCGGTACAGGACAAGGACGCACAGGAACACATCGCGCAGATGCGCGAGAGCTACGCCAAGGCCCGCGACTACCATGCCACGCACGGCCGTCTCGCCTGCTACTCGCGCTACGGCAAGGGTGAGGCCAGCGAGCGCGATTATCTGGATACGCTGGGTGGCCCCATTGGTTTCGGCAACTGGACCGAGACCGCGGAGATTCCCGCAGCCTTCGAACTGGGCTTCACCGAGGCGGCCGATGACCCCAACGCTGCGGACGATGCCGAAACGGTGATCATCACCCGCAATGGCAACAAATTCTTCGCCGTGGCCGACGTAGCCGGTTACAACTGGTGTGCCACCGGTGCCGACGCGATCGTGATGCTGTACGAGCCGGTCAGCCGCACGGTGCTGTTCTCTTACGACTGGTCGTAAGCCTGTTTGGTAGTGCCGGCCGCTGGCCGGCATTGCCCGTGCTGCCGGCCAGCGGCCGGCACTACCCGACCGTCATTTCGCAGCCTTGCGCACGGTCAACGTCGCACTCGCTTCGCTACCCCCTTCCAGCTGCAGCCGCAGCGGCAGCACCTGCCCTTCCTTCAGCGCGCCCTTGCCCTGCATCAGCATCAGGTGCAGGCCGCCGGGCTTGAGCTCGGCACGCGCGCCGGCTGCCAGCGGCAGGCGCTCGATCGCGCGCATCCGGCTGACCCCGTCGACAATCGTGGTCTCGTGCAGCGACACATCACCGAAGCTGCTGCTGGTCGCGCCGGTGATCGCCACCGCCTTGCTGCAGCGATTGTGGATGACGCCGTAGCCGGCGGTCATCGGCATTGCCGGATTCGGAGGCAACCGCGCCCAGCCCTGCTCCACCGTGACGCACGCCGGTTCGGCGGCCGAGGCCGATGCTGCGGTCGCACACAGGACCCACAGTACGCCAACGAATGGTTTGGTTATCATCGCCCAGGTTCCTTCTTCGCAACGAGACCGCAGCATGACGACGCTCATCGAGGTGATCAACCATGGCCCCATCCGCGAACTGCGCCTGGCACGGCCGCCGGTCAACGCACTGGACGCCGAACTGTGCCGGCAGTTGATCCATGCCATCGAGCTGGCCATGGCCGAAGACGCGCATGGCATCGTGCTGTCGGGCAGCGAGCGCGTCTTCACCGGCGGCATGGACGTGCCGCACCTGCTCTCGCATGGCGATGACAAGCACAAGTTGTTGGACACCTGGAACGCCTTCTTTGGCGCCGTGCGCACGCTGGCCGAGAGCCGCATTCCAGTGGTCGCGGCGATCACCGGCCACGCCCCGGCGGGCGGCTGCGTGCTGGCCCTGTGCTGCGACTACCGGGTGATGGCGCGCAGCGCCGATCCATCGCGGCCGTATGCCATCGGCCTGAACGAAGTGCAGGTCGGCCTGATCGCACCGGAGGGCATCCAGCGCCTGCTGCGCCGTGCGGTGGGCGTGCACCGCGCCGGCGTCCTGCTGACCACCGGCTCGCTGGTGCCGGCCGAACAGGCGCTGCAGATCGGCCTGGTCGACGAACTGGCTGAAGGTGACCTGGTGGTGGCACGTGCCGTGGCCTGGCTGCAGAACCTGCTCAAGCAGCCGCGCCAGCCGATGCTGCTGACCCGTGCGATTGCCCGTGCCGACCTGCATGAGGCGCTGCACCCGGACCTGATCCAGCTGGACCGCTTCGTCGAGGCCTGGTTCGCCCCGGATGCGCAGAACGCGCTGCAGGCACTGGTGGCCCGGCTGGGCAAGTAAACGGTAGTGCCGGCCGCTGGCCGGCAACCGCAGGCGCCCCAGGAGGCTCATGAAGTTGCCGGCCAGCGGCCGGCACTACCGATGATGGGCTGGCCTGCACCGGTATAATCGGGGCCTCTTCACTGCTGTGGCCGCCCCCTTGAACGACACGCCCGAACCCGTCGTCTCCGAGCTGATCGATCTGCTCACGCTGGAGCGGCTGGAGGACAACCTGTTCCGCGGGCAGAGCCGCGACATCGGCACCAAGTACGTGTTCGGCGGGCAGGTGCTGGGCCAGGCGCTGGCCGCAGCGCAGGCCACGGTCGACAATGGCCGCCACGTGCACTCGCTGCATGCCTATTTCCTGCGCGCCGGCAACATCGACCACCCGATCGTCTACGACGTGGACCGCACCCGCGATGGCGGCAGCTTCTCGGTGCGCCGGGTCACCGCGATCCAGCACGGCAAGGTGATCTTCTTCTGCGCGGCCTCGTTCCAGCAGGCCGAGACCGGCGCCGAGCACCAGCACAAGATGCCCGAAGTGCCACAGCCAGAAGACATCGAGCCGAATCGTCCGCTGCCGGCGGAAGTGCTCGAACGCCTGCCGATCAAGGTGCAGCGCTGGCTGTCGCGCGGTGGCCCGTTCGAGTTCCGCCACGTGTACCCGCGCGACGAACTGAACCCACCCAAGCGCCCGCCCTACCACCAGGTATGGCTGCGCCTGAGCGAACCGGTGGGCGATGCGCCGGAGCTGCACCAGGCGCTGCTGGCCTACGCCTCCGACTTCCACCTGCTGGGCACGGCGACCTTCCCGCACGGTATCAGCTACTACCACCCGCACGTGCAGATGGCCTCGCTCGACCACGCGATCTGGTTCCACCGCCCGTTCCGCGCCGACGACTGGCTGCTGTATTCGCTGGACAGCCCCAGCGCGCAGGATTCGCGTGGCCTGGCCCGCGGCCAGTTCTTCACCCGCAATGGCGTGCTGGTGGCCAGCACCGCGCAGGAAGGCCTGATCCGCGTCGTTCCCGACCAGGCCGCGGCCGCTGCCGTGCCAGCCAAGGAGTAACCCCATGCGCCAGATCTTCAGCAGCCAGCGCGTGGAAACCGTCGAAGGCGTGGCCGAGCTCCTGCGCGAGCATGGCATCGACGTCAAGGTGACCAACGGGCGCTCGTACAAGACCCGCCGCCGCGGTCAGTTCAGCTATACCGACCTGGGCAACGCCAACGCCTATCCGGCGGTGTGGATCGTGCGCGCCGACGACCAGCCGCGCGCGCGTGAAATCCTGCGCGAGGCGCGCCTGCTCGACACCACCCGTCGCGACCACCCGACCGCCGAGTTCGCCTTCCGCGACGCGCCGGAACCGGGCAGCGGCGGCCGCAGCTGGGCCTGGCGCATCCGCATCGCCCTGCTGGTGGTGATCGCCGGCGTGGCGCTGGTGATCGGCCTGCGCCATCGTGGTGCCCCGGCACCGGTCGCACCGGCCCCTGCCCCGCAGGCCCAGCCGCAGCAGGCACAGCCGGCACCGCAGGCCGCGCCGGAAGAGGAAGAAGTGCGGGTCCGCATCCAGCCGTCGAAATGACGCACGGGTAGTGCCGGCCGCCGTCCGGCAGCCACAAAAAGGGGACGGAGGGGATTAAGTCGTTTGAGGCACAAACGACTTAATCCCCTCCGTCCCCTTTTTTGTCATGAGGATGCCGGCCAGCGGCCGGCACTACCGCACAGAAAGTCGGTCACATTGGGCGCGCGGCTCCGTCATGGGACACAATCCCAGCAGGAGAGCCGCCGCCATGACGACGTTCGCCGCATCGATCGACCAGACCCTGGAACGCGAACTGCCGGCCGCCGCCAGCGGTTGCCAGCACGCCTATGGCCGCATCGTGCTGGCTTGCCAGAACACGGTCACCGCCATCGCGCTGGCCATCACCCGCGACCGCCAGGCCAGCGAGGACATCGCCCAGGAAGCCTTCGTCAAGGGCTGGCAGCAGCTGCACCAGCTGCGCAGTTCGACCAGCTTCCTGCCCTGGCTGCGGCAGATCACCCGCAACCTGGCCCGCGACTGGCTGCGCACTCAGCGCGGCAGACCGCTGACCGGCGAGGCCGCCGAGGTTGCGATGGGCATGGCGGCCGACCCGGCCCCGGGCGCGGCCGACCGCCTGCAGCGGGTGGAGGAAGAGATCGCCGCCGAGGACATCATTTCCGCGTTACCGGCCGACAGCCGCGAAGTGCTGTTGCTGTACTACCGCGAAGGCCAGCGCTCGCAGCAGGTGGCCGACCTGCTTGGGCTCAGTGACGCCGCCGTGCGCAAGCGCCTGTCGCGTGCCCGCGCCCTGGTCCGCGACGGCCTGCTGCAGCGCTTCGGCGAGTTCGCGCGCAGCAGCGCACCGAGCGCGGCATTCGCCACTGCCGTGGTGTCGATGGTGCTGGTGGCTGCGCCCGGCACGGCCAGTGCTGCGGTGCTGCTCGGCACCGGTGTCGGCATCGGCGGCAGCAAGCTTGGCCTCGGCGGTGCCAGCGCTGCGGGCGGCACCGCGATGGGCTCACTGACTGCCACGCTGGGCCAGCTGCACGTGCTGCCGGCCGAAAGCTGGGGGGCGGTGATCGGCGGCGTGGTCGGTGGTGCGATCGGCAGCTATCTGGGCGGACGTTTCCTGATGTCGTACACCGAAACGGCATCCGAGCGCGCCGATGTGCGCCGGTTCCTCTATCTCAACATCATCACCGGCATGTTCTGGTGCCTAGCGATCCTGCTGGCGGTCATGCTGCAGGCGCCGGTCTGGGCGCAGCTGACGGTGCTGGCGGTAGGCCTGGGCGTGGTCAATTACCAGTGCCTGGTGCCGCTGCAGCGGGTGATGGCACCGATGATCGCGCGCGATTCGGCGCGGCGCGGCCGCAGCGGGATCAACTGGAAATTCGAATCGATGTATGGCCGCACCGGCATCATCGCCATGAACCTGATGGTCATCGCGCTGGTGGTGTACTCACTGATGCGCAGCGGCCGCTTGTAACGGACAACGCCGGCAGTCTGCCGGCGTTGTCGTCATTCACTGCATTGAACCTCAGCGCTGCGGCTTCGGCGCAGCGCCATCACGCGGACCGCCATGGCGCGGGCCACCGTGCATCGGGCCCTTGGCGGCGTCGAACTCGGCCTTGCTCAGCTGGCCGTCCTTGTTGGTGTCGGCGGCAGCGAACCAGGCATCACGATGCTGCTTCATGCGCAGCTCGCGGTCGGCCTTGTCCAGGTAGCCGTCCTTGTTCAGATCAAGCTGGTCGAAGCGCGCGGCCAGGCGCGGATCGGCCTTGGCTTCCTCGCGGCTGATGCGGCCGTCCTTGTTGACGTCCAGCTTGGCCCAGCGCTCACCGCCGTGGCCACGTCGCCCATGCTGCCAGCGCGGCAGCTCATCGCGCGAGAGCTTGCCGTCCTTGTTCTTGTCCAGCTCGTCGAACTTCGCGGCCAGGCGCGGGTTGGCGGCGGCCTCGCTGCGGTCGATGACGCCGTCGCCGTTGGTGTCCAGCCTGGCCGGGCGCGGCGCGGGCGTGGTCGGGGTGTCGGCCGCGAGCGCGATACCGGAAGCGGAGGTGCCCAGCAGCAGGGCCAGCAGCAGGGGGGTACGGATCATGAGGTCACTCCTGGGGATGGGAACAGCGTCGGGGTGATCACTTCACCCTCGGGGGACAACAACGCCCGGGCGCGACGTCGGTTGACGCTACTGCCGATTCCATTCATCCGCCGGACAGTCGCCGCCACTGCGACAACCTGGGGCTATGCTGTGCCCATGGCGATACATGGCGACAGAGACGACGAACTGCGACTTTTCCAGACCGGCGAGCACCCCTGCGGGTACTGGTCGGACCGGGTGGCACGCGACCTGGTGCTGGACCCGAACGACCGCCGCCTCGGCGCGCTCTATCCACTGGCACTGAGCTGGGGCTTCCGCCGCAGTGGCGACCTGGTCTATCGGCCGCACTGCGCGCACTGCCAGGCCTGCGTCGCAGTGCGGATCCCGGTGGCACGCTTCGCTCCGGACCGCAGCCAACGCCGCTGCGCCGCCCGCAATGCCGACCTGGAGGTGCGGATCACCGCCGCCACCGCTCGCGACGACCTGTTCGCGCTGTATCACCGCTACCTCACCCACCGCCACGCCAACGGCGGCATGGACGACCATGGACCGCACGAGTTCGAGCAGTTCCTGATCGGCAGCTGGTCGCACACCCGCTTCATGGAAATGCGCCTGCCCGGCCACGACGGCCAGCCCAGCCAGCTGCTGGGGGTGGCGGTGACCGACGTCACCGAGCACGGGCTGTCGGCGGTCTACACCTTCTTCGACCCGGACCATGCCGCGCGCGGGCTGGGCACCTTCGCGATCCTGCAACAGATCGAATGGGCGCGCCGCGAGGGCCTGCCGCACGTGTATCTGGGCTACTGGATCCGCGGCCACCAGAAGATGGACTACAAGCGTCGCTTCCATCCGCTGGAAGCCTACGATGGCCGCCGCTGGCACGATTTCGACAACGATCTGGACGGGCGCTGACAAACCGCTGACACCGGGCCGGGTGCACAATACGGCCCATGAACATGACCCGCCGCCATCCCCTGATCCTCGCCCTGGCCCTGCTCTGCGGCGCCACCGCCCCTGCCTTCGCCACGTCCCCCGCGATGACCGAAAAGCCGTCCGCAGCGCTGCGCCTGGCCACCTACAACACCTCGCTGTACTCCGACGACGCCGGTGGCCTGATCAAGGAACTGGAAGGCGACAGCGAGCACGCGCGCAAGATCGCCGCAGTGCTGCAGCAGGTGCGCCCGGACCTGGTGCTGCTGAACGAATTCGATTTCGACGACGCCCATCGCGCCGCCGACCTGTTCCAGAAGCGCTACCTGGAAGTGGCCCAGCCTGGCGGCGGCAAGCCGCTGCACTTCGCCTACCGCTACCTGGCACCGGTCAATACCGGCGTGCCCAGCGGGCTGGACCTGGACAACAACGGCGTGGTCGGTGGCGAAGGCCGCAGCCGCGGCAACGATGCATGGGGTTACGGCCTGCACCCGGGCCAGTACGGCATGCTGGTGCTGTCGCGCTACCCGATCGATGAAGCCAAGGTGCGCAGCTTCCAGCTTCTGAAGTGGAGCGCGATGCCCGGTGCGATCCGCCCGGTCGATCCGCGTACCGGCCAGAGCTTCTACAACGACCACGTGTGGTCGCAGCTGCGCCTGTCGTCGAAGTCGCATTGGGACGTGCCGGTGAAGACCCCGGCCGGCGTGGTGCATGCGCTGGTCTCGCACCCGACCCCGCCGGTGTTCGACGGTCCGGAGAAGCGCAACGCGGCGCGCAACCACGACGAACTGCGCCTGTGGCAGGAATACCTGTCCAAGGGTGACAAGCCGTGGCTGTGCGACGACAAGGGCCAGTGCGGCGGCCTGGCGCAGGACGCGCGCTTCGTGATCCTCGGCGACCTCAACAATGACCCGGTCGATGGCGATGGCCGCCATGAGGCGATCGTCGAACTGATCGAGAACGCCCGCGTGCTGCGCTACCCCACCCCGCGCAGCGTCGGCGGCGAGCAGACCAGCCTGGCCTATGCAGCCAAGGGCATCGAGCGCAAGGGCGCACCGTTCCACGCCACCGGCGACTTCGGCCCGAAGTCCGGCACCATGCGCCTGGACTACGTGCTGCCCTCGACCGGTTTCGAATACGTCGGCAGCGGTATCTTCTGGCCGGCCAATGAAAGCCCGGAAGCGAAGATCGCCGACGGCAGCGACCATCATCTGGTGTGGGTGGACGTGCGGTAGAGCAGCGTACCGACCAACGGTCGGTACCCACCGGGTTTCGGTAGGCGACGACCGTTGGTCGTCGCTCCTTTCTCAGGGGCGCAGTTCGACGCCGATGGCTTCGGCGGCATCACGCGCGATGGCGCGTGCTTCGTCGATGGTTTCCGCGCGCGCCAGGGTCACGCCCACGCGACGATGACCGTGCACGCTCGGCTTGCCGAACAGGCGCACGGCGGTGTCCGGCACCTGCAGCGCGGCGGCGACGTTGTTGAAGTACGGCACGCCCTCGCCGTGTGCCAGCAATGCGCACGATGCCGACGGGCCGCTCTGGCGGATCACCGGAATCGGCAGGCCAAGGATGGCGCGCGCATGCAGCGCGAATTCGCTCAGTTCCTGCGATACCAGCGTCACCAGGCCGGTGTCGTGCGGGCGCGGCGACACTTCGCTGAACCACACCTCATCACCCTTCACGAACAGCTCGACGCCGAACAGGCCCCAGCCGCCAAGGTCGTCGGTGATCGCGCGCGAAATCTCTTCGGCACTCGCCAGTGCCGCGCTCGACATCGGCTGCGGCTGCCAGCTTTCGCGGTAATCACCATCCTTCTGCAGATGGCCGATCGGCGCGCAGAACGAGGTGCCGCCGGCATGGCGCACGGTCAGCAGGGTGATCTCGTAATCGAAATCGATGAAGCCTTCGACGATGCAGCGGCCGGCACCGGCACGGCCACCGGTCTGCGCGTAGTCCCATGCCGGGGCGATGTCCGCCTCGCTGCGCAGGGTGCTCTGGCCCTTGCCCGAGGACGACATCACCGGCTTGACCACGCACGGCAGGCCGATGGCGGCCACGGCAGCACGGTATTCGGCCTCGGTATCGACGAAGCGGTACGGCGAGGTCGGCAGGCCCAGGGTCTCGGCGGCCAGGCGGCGGATGCCTTCGCGGTCCATGGTCAGGCGCGCAGCGCGCGCGGTTGGGATCACCCGCAGGCCCTGTTCCTGTTCCAGCTGGACCAGGGTTTCGGTGTGGATGGCCTCGATCTCCGGCACCACCAGGTGCGGCTGCTCCTGGGCGATCAGCGCACGCAGGGCCATCGCGTCGAGCATGTCGATCACGTGCGAACGGTGCGCGACCTGCATGGCCGGCGCATCGGCATAGCGATCGGCGGCGATCACCTCCACGCCCAGCCGCTGCAGCTCGATGGCCACCTCCTTGCCGAGTTCGCCCGAGCCCAGCAGCAGCACGCGGGTGGCGGAGGGGGACAACGGAGTTCCAAGCTTGGCCATGGCGGTTCCAGCAGCGATGTGAAGGCGGGTGGGCATTCTAGCTGGCCGACCGCCCCGGCCACGGCATCCGACGAACGGTAACCGACAAGTGATATCACTTTGATATCTTAATTCCGAACCCTCAAGGACGTACCGCCATGAAAGAGAAGTCGCTGTCTTCCCTCAACGGCCTCGGCACGCTGGCCGGCGCCCTGCTCGTCGCCCTCGCTGGCGCCGCCCTGTTCGTACTGGGAGTGGCAGCCAAGGCCAGTGCCGGCTCGCCCAATCTGTTGCTGATGCTGCTGGGCGCCCTGCTGGTGGCGCTGGGCGTGTTCATCCTGGCAGGCCTGTACACCATCCAGCCCAACCAGGCCGCCGTGCTGAGCCTGTTCGGCAAGTACGTGGGCACCGTGAAGGACAACGGCCTGCGCTGGAACAACCCCTTCTTCGCCAAGCGCCGGGTCAGCCAGCGCGTGCGCAACTTCGAGAGCGGCAAGCTGAAGGTCAACGAGCTGGACGGCAGCCCGATCGAGATCGCCGCGGTGATCGTCTGGCAGGTGGTCGATGCCTCCGAGGCGGTCTACAACGTGGACGACTACGAGAGCTTCGTGCACATCCAGTCCGAATCCGCGCTGCGCGCGATGGCCACCAGCTACCCCTACGACCAGCACGAGGATGGCCAGCTGGCCCTGCGCAGCCACGCCAGCGAGATTTCCCAGCACCTGAAGAACGAGCTGGCCGAGCGTCTGGCCGACGCCGGCGTGCAGGTGATCGACGCACGCATCAGCCACCTGGCCTACGCCGCTGAAATTGCCCAGGCGATGCTGCAGCGTCAGCAGGCCAACGCGGTGATCGCCGCGCGCACGCGCATCGTGGCCGGTGCCGTCGGCATGGTCGAAATGGCCCTGGCCGAACTGCAGAAGAATGGCGTGGTTGAACTGGACGAGGAACGCAAGGCGCACATGGTCAGCAACCTGCTGACCGTGCTGTGCTCGGACCGCGGCACCCAACCGATCGTCAACGCCGGTTCGCTTTACTGAGCCATCCTCGCAACGGGGTGCCCCACCGCCCCGCCAGGAGTTTTCATGAGTGAGAAGAAAGCCTATCCGCTGCGCATCAATGCCGAGGTCCTGGCCGCGGCACAGCGCTGGGCTGACGACGAGCTGCGCAGCCTCAACGCGCAGATCGAATACGTACTGCGCGACGCCTTGCGCAAGGCAGGACGCCTGCCGAGACCCAAGCCATCGCCGGAGGACAAGGAATGAGCAAGCGCTGGAGCTACCAGACCATCGAGGTCAAGACGTCCATGATGGGTGTACTCAAGCCCGAGGACATCCAGGCCGAACTCAGCCGCCAGGGCCAACTGGGCTGGGAACTGGTCAACATCATCATCCCGGCGCCGATGCGCCCGGCGATGCTGGTGTTCAAGAAGGAGGCCTGAACCATGGGCGGCAGCGACCCGAAACCCTTTGACGTGGCCGAGAGCTCGCCGCTGCGCGTGCTCTGGATCGTGCTGCCGCTGCTGGCTGCCTTCGTGGCCTGCCTGTATGCGCAGCTGTACAAGGCACCGGCGAGCGCACCCTGGATCGAAGTAACGCTGTCGCCGCCCTGGTTCCGGATGGGCGGCAGTGCGGCATGGAGCCTGCTGGTGATTGCCCTGCTGGGCATTGGACTGGGCACGGCCTTCTTCCGCCGCCGGGTGGAACTGGCCGGCGATGTGCTGGACGTCCGTTCAACGATGTACCGGCGGCGGGTGCCGGTGGCGCAGTTGCGGCTGGACCAGGCCGAGGTGGTCGACCTGCAGCGTGACCGCCGCTACGGCATCCGTGTCAAAACCAATGGCTATTCAATGCCGGGCTTCTACTCGGGCCACTTTCGCCTGCAGGGAGGCGGCAAGGGCTTCGCCCTGGTCACCGACCGTGCGCGGGTGCTCGCCCTGCCGGTCAGTGATGGCAGCACGCTGCTGCTCAGTGTGGACCGGCCGCAGGCGCTGCTCGATGCGCTGCGCAAGGTGGCCGCGTCGGCGCCACGGCAGTAAGCTGCGGCGATGCAACGACGCGCCCCCCTGCTGATCAATACCGAGGCCATCGAGCTGTGGCCCGCCGACTTGCTGCGCGCGCGCAGCAACCTGGACGCACGCCTGCTGTCACAGGCGCGTTGGGTGCTGCGGCGCAAGCGTGATGGCCGCTATCTGGCCGCGGTGCTGGCGAGCGGCGTCCATTCGCTGATACCGCGCCTGCCGCGCGAACCCGGGGTCGAGGAAGCATTGGCACTGCTGGATGCCGCGGCTGCACGGCCCTTCGGCGCCGGACTGGAAGATCAGTGGCTGCCGCTGGCGGGGCTACAGCAGCGCCTTCAGCAGTTGGGATTGGATCCACAGCATTACGCCGACGACAGCGGCCTGCCGCTGGAATCCGAGCCGTGCCTGCTGCACTTCGCCAGTCGCGACCGCTTCGCACGCCCGTTGTGGCTGCGCCGTGGCGCCGCGCAGGGTTGGCGGCGGATGCGACTGCACGCGGCACAGGATGGAATTGCGCTGGACGCCATCTCCGGCTTCCGCAGCCATGCCTACCAGTTGGGCATCTTCGAACGGAAGCTGGCGCGCGGCTTGAGCGTGGCCGAGATCCTGAAGGTGAATGCCGCACCGGGTTTCAGCGAACACCACAGCGGCCACGCGCTGGACATCGGCACACCGGGCGACGCCCCGGCCGAAGAATCATTCGAAACCACTGACGCGTTCGCGTGGCTGCAGGCGCATGCCGGCGGGCACGGCTTCCATCTGAGTTACCCGCGCGACAACCCGCACGGCATCGTCTACGAACCGTGGCACTGGTGCTGGAGACCGGCCAACGGCTGAGCCCCTCGTGGCGAAAGCCTGGAGCGGTCAGCGCATGGCTGCGGGATGGAACAAGAGAGCAAAGACAAAAGCCGGTCGCTTCGCTCGAAGCCTCTACAACGGATCAGCGCGCGGCTGTTGGGTCCGCCTTCAAGCGAGCCGAGCACCGCAGGTCCGGCGAGGGCGAAGAGGTGCGGGTGTCTGAGCGCAGCGAGTTCCCGCACCGCCCCTCGACGGGCCGAGGAGCGCAGGGGACCGGTGCGCAGCACCGGCTCGCGGCCGGCGGCGCGTTTCTTTTGGTTACTTTTCTTTTCGCGCGAAAAGAAAAGTAACGCCCATGGACGGTGCAGATCGCATCAGCATGGATCGAAGAAACAACCTCGACTCAGTCACCGCCTCAACGCATTGATCGCCAGCAACACCCACCCGGCCATCATGCTGGTGCCCCCGATCGGCGCCATCCGCGTCGGCCACTGCCACAAGGCGCCGCCCACCAGGCTGCCGGAAAACAGCAACACGCCCAGCAGCAGCACGTACAGCGCCAGGTGCGCGGTCGCCCCCTGCGCACGCGGGCCAAGCGCCACCAGCACCGCGCCATGCGCGAACGCATACAGTGCCGCCATGTTCAGGTGCTGCTGCGCCAGCGGGTCGGCCACACCGTGCGATGCGTAGGCGGACAGGCCGATCGAGGCCGCCGCCAGCAGCGCACCAAGGCAGGCCAGCAGGGAAGGCTTACGTGCGCGACGTTCCAGGTTGAACATGGGGGCTCCTTGCACAGCGCCCTTTCCGGGCGCCAGATGAAAAAAAACGCGCCGCAATGAGCGGCGCGTTTTCGTGTCCAACACTACATGGGTCAGCCGAGGCTTACTTGACGGCCCAGTAAATGTCGTAGGTACCTTCCGGGGTGAACGACTTGTCGATGCCATCCTTCCAGGTTTCGTACGGACGGTCGATCACTTCGTTGCCGGAGGTCACAGCCCAGGCGCGCAGGCCGTTGCGGGCAACGTCCAGACCCGCCATGTGGCCGGTGTAGGCCGCATGTGCCGAGCGGTGCGGAGCCACGTGCACATACTTCACCGGAGCGCCACCGTCGATCTTGACGGTCAGGGCTTCAGCGGTGGCACCTTCAGCACCCTTCTTCTTCACCGGCTGGGCGATGTCGAAGGCGTACTTCTCCTGGCCGAAGTCGGTGGTGATGATGCGGAACGGACCGGCGGCTTCAAGGCCATTGGCCTCCATCACGCGCTTGATCCACTCCTGGTTGTCCTTGATGGACTTGGTGATCGTGTCCTGACCGCGGTCCACGTTACCGGCGTTGACGACCAGCAGATCCTCAGCCGGCACATCGACGATGGCCAGATCGGTCAGCGGGGCTTCCGGCGTGCGGTAGTCGACGTTCGGGACGGTAGCCAGCATGTTGGCCATGCGCGACAGGCCCATCTTGATGTCGTCGCCGATCTGGCGGCTGACATACAGGCCTGCATAACGGCCGAACAGGTCGAAGCCGTACTTCACCGAGTAGTCCTGGGTGATCTTCACGTTGCGGCCACCCTTGCCGGTCGGCTCCAGGGTGAAGGTGGTGACCTTGTCGTGACCCTTGGTGGCGTCTTCGATGGCGATCGCAACGCGCTTGTTCTCTTCGGCGTCGGTGATCTTCCAGGAGCCGGTGCCCAGGTCCTTGGAGGTGAAGTCCAGGGTGGCACCCTTGCCGGAGGCCGGGCCGGACAGCTTCAGTTCAACGGCGGGATCGCGCAGTACCAGCGGGTTCCAGTCCTTGAAGCGGCGCAGGCTGCTGACCGTGTCGTACACGATCGTCATCTTGCGGTTGGTCTCGATGCTTTCGGTGATGTGACGCTCGCCCGGCAGACATACGCCAATGATGACGAACAGGCCAGCCACGATCCCCAAGGCGATCAGGAACTCGATAATACGGGTCATTCAGAGAGTCTCCGGGGCCGATCCCACGGCCGGGTTGATTGAAGCGAAGCGCCAATCCTAGCAGGCTTCGCGGGCATTGTTTATCGGGATTGGCGCACCGGTTTCCCTGCCGGCTGCGTATTTGTATGGACAAAGAATTCGAAGGGTAACGCATACCGCTGCCCGGCAAGTAGGGGGGCACCTTGGCCGGAACACCCTGCCACCACCCAAGTCTTTGTACCGAAACGATTTTCCTCAGACCAGTTGGAGTTCGAACGCCTTCAGTACCGCGCGCGTACGGTCGCGCACACCCAGCTTGGAGAGGATGTTGGACACGTGGTTCTTGATGGTGCCCTCGGCCACGCCCAGCGAGTTGGCGATCTCCTTGTTGGAGAAGCCGCTGGCCATCAGCCGCAGGATCTCGGTCTCGCGGTCGGTCAGCGGGTCCGGGCGGTCCAGGCTGACGAACTCGTTGCGCATGTGCTCCAGGCCCGACAACAGGCGCTGGGTCACCGCCGGCTGTACCAGCGAACCACCCTCGGCCACGGTACGGATGGCACCGACCAGCTGTGCCAGGGTCACATCCTTGAGCAGGTAACCCTTGGCACCGGCCTTGAGGCCAGCCAGCACCAGCTGATCGTCATCGAAGGTGGTGAGGATGATGGTCGGCGGCAGCTGTTCCTGCCGCGACAGCACCTGCAGCGCTTCCAGTCCGGACATCACCGGCATGCGCATGTCCATCAGGACCACGTCGGGGCGCACCTGCGGGATCAGCTCGACCGCCTGCCGGCCATCGCCGGCCTCGGCCACCACCTCGATGCCATCGTCGAGCGCCAGCAGGGAGCGGATTCCCTGCCGCACCAGGGTTTGGTCATCGACCAGGCAGACGCGAATCATCAACGTACTCCTTCAGGAACCTTGGTAAGGGCGGCCACCAGCACCGTTGCCGGCACCGTTGCCCGCAGGCGGAAGCCTTCACCGGGACGGGTCTCGATCTGCAGCTGGCCACCACATTGTTGCAGGCGCTCGCGCATGCCGCGCAAGCCATTGCCCACATTGACCATGTCCGCGCCGACACCGTCGTCGCGGGCCTCCACCACCACCCGGTCCGGGGCTTCACGGTACACCTTGATCCACAGGTGGCGCGCACCGGCGTGGCGCACCGCGTTGGTGATGATCTCCTGCGTGCAGCGCAGCAGGACGTGGGCCCGCTGGGGATCTTCCACGTTCAGCGGATCCTCGATCTCCAGCTGGATGTCCAGCGAGGGCACGTTCTCGGTCAGCGGGCGCAGCGCCGCGGCCAGGTCGATCGCACCGGTCTCGCGCAGCTGGCTGACCACCTCGCGCACGTTGCCCAGCAGCAGTTTGGCCAAGGTGTGGGAGCGCTTCACGTGCTCCAGCGCCTGCCGTTCGGCCAGGTGCCCGGCCACTTCCAGGTTCAGGGTCAGCGCGGTCAGCTGGTGGCCCAGCAGGTCATGCAGCTCGCGCGAGATGCGGGTGCGCTCATTGACGCGGGCACTCTCGGCAAGCAAGGCGCGGGTGGCACGCAACTCTGAATTGAGCCGGCGCTGTTCGTCGCGCGCCTCGGTCTGCTGCCGGGCAACCAGGCTGGTCACGAAGATGAACATGGAAAAGCCGCCGTACAGCAGCGACTGCATCACCGCTTCGAACAACGGGAAGCGCAGCAGCAAGTAGTAGACCGGGGCCACCGCCAGTTGGCTGACCAGCAGCCACAGCACGCCCAGCCGCACCGACAGCATCCACGGGATGACCCCGGCGGCCACCATCATCAGGATGCTGCCCAGGCCCGAGCCGCTGAGGAAGCTGACGCCCAGCGCCGAAATCGTCAGCAGCAGCAGCAGGCCGCGGTCCAGCCAGCTGGTGGGGCTGTCGCTGCGCAGGATGCGGGTCAGCCAGTAATAGGAGGTGCCGAAGGACAGGTAGGCGACGAACAGCAGGACCGCCCAGCCGCCCATGTCACCGCGGCTGTGCAGGTTCTCGAACTGCGAGTACGCCAGGGGCAGACCGACCATGACCCAGGTGAACAGGCCGGCCAGGCGAAGGACGCGGGTATGGCTGAGGACTCCCAACATGCCAGCACTCTACGGGCCCGGCCTGCACACCGCACCCCACGGAAGTCATGCCTGCCCGGTCGCCTGTTCATGCCGCAGCCCACCCCGGGCATGCAATAATCGTGCGCAGGGTCCCTTGATGGACCAACCGCGTTACCCCACGGAGTCACAATGTCGATTGTCATCCGCGACGTGCGCGAGCACGAGCTCGATTCCGTCCTGGCTTTGAACAACAACGCTGGCCTGGCCATCCTTCCCCTGGATGCGGCCCGCCTGCGCCTGTTCTATGAAACCGCTGAGTATTTCCGCGTCGCCGAGCGCGACGGCAACCTGGCCGGCTTCCTGATCGGCTTCGGCAGCGACAGCCAGCACGACAGCAGCAACTTCGCCTGGTTCAAGCAGCAGCTGGACACCCCCTTCTTCTACATCGACCGCATCGTGGTCGCCAGCCGCCGCCGCGGCGGTGGCGTCGGCCGTGCGTTCTATGCCGACGCGCAGAGCTTTGCCGAGCTGCGCTACCCGCAGATGACCTGCGAAGTCTTCCTCGACCACGGCGCCGATGCCGCCCTGCTCTTCCACGGCAGCTTCGGCTTCCGCGAGCTGGGCCAGAACACCATGGCCCAGGTCGATGTGCGTGCCAGCATGCTGGCCAAGGAACTGTGCAGCTACCCGTGGGTCCAGGAGACCTACGGCGGCAAGCTGCCGGATGTGGCATGGACACGCGCCCGGCAGCTGCCGGCGCAGGCACAGCGGCCGACGGGGACCTGAGCGTGGCGGTGAATTTCGATTACGAACAGGCCGGTGAACTGAAGATCGGCCAGGTGGGCATCGCCAACCTTCGCATCCGTACCCTTGATGTCGAACGCCTCGTGCAGGAAATGCGCGAGCGCGTGACCCGTGCGCCGAAGCTGTTCGGCCGCGCGGCGGTGATCCTCGATTTCGGCGGCCTGAGCCAGGTTCCGGACGTGGCCACCGCACAGGCGCTGGTCGATGGCCTGCGCAGCGCCGGCGTGCTGCCGGTGGCGCTGGCTTATGGCACCAGCGCGGTCGACCTGCTCTCGCAGCAGCTCGGCCTGCCGCTGCTGGCCAAGTTCCGCGCCCAGTACGAACGTGCCGAGGCCGAAGCGGCTCCGCCGCCGTCCGCGCCGGAACCGCGCCGCGCCGCGCGCGCCGAACCGAAGCCAGCCCCGGCCGCACCGGTAGCCAAGATCGCCGATGCAGCCGCGCCGCAGCCGGGCCGCATGCAGCTGGGCAACGTGCGTTCGGGCCAGCAGCTGTACGCGGAGAACTGCGACCTGACCGTGATGGCCACCGTCGGCGCCGGCGCCGAGGTCATCGCCGATGGCAGCATCCATATCTACGGCACCCTACGCGGCCGCGCGCTGGCAGGGGCCCAGGGCAACACCGCGGCACGCATCTTCTGCCGTGATTTCCATGCGGAACTGGTGGCCATTGCAGGCCACTACAAGGTACTGGACGATGTTCCGGACAACCTGCGCGGCAAGGCCGTGCAGGTGTGGCTGGAACAGGACCAGATCAAGATCGCTGCGCTGGACTGACGCAGCCCCAAACTAATGCAGAACCAGGAGAAGTCCTTTGGCTGAAATCATCGTAGTCACCTCCGGCAAGGGCGGCGTGGGCAAGACCACTTCCAGCGCGAGCCTGGCCTGTGGCCTGGCGCGGCGCGGCAAGAAGGTGGCGGTGATCGACTTCGACGTCGGCCTGCGCAACCTCGACCTGATCATGGGGTGCGAACGCCGCGTGGTGTACGACTTCGTCAACGTCGTGCATGGCGAAGCCACCCTCAAGCAGGCCCTGATCAAGGACAAGCGCTTCGACAACCTGTATGTGTTGGCCGCCTCGCAGACCCGCGACAAGGACGCACTGACCCAGGAAGGCGTGGGCAAGGTCCTGAAGGACCTGGCCGCCGATGGCTTCGATTACATCATCTGCGACTCGCCGGCCGGCATCGAAAAGGGAGCATTCCTGGCGATGTACTTCGCCGACCGCGCCGTGGTGGTGGTGAACCCGGAAGTGTCCTCGGTGCGCGACTCCGACCGCATCATCGGCCTGCTGGACTCGAAGACCCACAAGGCCGAATCCGGCCAGAACGTGCCTGCCTTCCTGCTGCTGACCCGCTACACCCCGCTGCGCGTGGAAACCGGCGAGATGCTGAGCATCGCCGACGTCGAGGAAGTGCTGGGGCTGAAGGCCATCGGCGTGATCCCCGAATCGGGCGACGTGCTCAATGCCTCCAACAAGGGCGAACCGGTGATCCTGGATGTCGAATCCGCTGCCGGCCAGGCGTATGACGACGCCGTCGCGCGCATCCTTGGCGAAGATCGCCCGATGCGCTTCACCAGCGTCGAGAAGAAGGGCTTCTTCAGCAAGCTGTTCGGAGGGTAAGCATGGGCCTGTTCGATTTCCTCAAAGCGAAGAAGACCACCGCCGAAACCGCAAAGAACCGCCTGCAGATCATCATCGCGCAGGAACGCAGCCACCGCGGTGGCCCGGACTACCTGCCGCTGCTGCAGCGCGAGCTGCTGGAAGTGATCAAGAAGTACGTGAACATCGACGTCGATGCGGTCAAGGTCGACCTGGTGAAGGATGGCCAGCACGATGTGCTGGACATCTCCGTGGCGCTGCCTGAAGGCCCGGACAAACCCTGATGCCCCGCCCCGCCCGTGCCTGCATGGGCGGGGCCGCGTGACCTGCATGACCGATACGACAACCGCCGTGGACATCACCTGCGTGGGCGACATCGCCTTCGCCGACGCGCAGTGCCTGCTCGCCGCGCATGGCCTTCGCCTGCACCACGTGGCCGCAGGCGAACCGATTCCCGGCAGCTACTGGGGCGAGCCCGAGGCGGGCATCATCGCCAGCAATGTCTATGTGCGCGATGACACCCCGGTGCATTCGATGCTGCATGAAGCCTGCCACCTGATCGTATTGCCGCCGGAGCGGCGCGCGCAGGTGCACACCGACGCTACCGATTCGGTGGCCGAGGAAGATGCCACCTGCTACCTGCAGATCGTGCTGGCCGGACAGCTGCCTGGTGTTGGCAGTGCGCGGTTGATGGCCGACATGGATGCCTGGGGGTACACGTATCGGCTGGGGTCGACACAGGCGTGGTTCGAGCAGGACGCCGAAGACGCGAAGGCGTGGCTGGTCGAACGCGGGTTGCCAGTGGCGTGATTCACCGGGAACCGGGGTCAGATCCCTTTTGCGTCGCAAAAGGGATCTGACCCCATCACCCCATCGCCGTATCAGCCCTGCCCTGCCAGCGCGCGCAGAGTGATGCCGACGATGTAGGCCAGGTACGTGCCGGTGGCATAGCCCATCGTGCCCAGCAGCACGCCCACCGGCGCCAGTGCCGGATGGAACGCCGCGGCCACCACCGGCGCCGAGGCCGGTCCACCGATGTTCGACTGCGAACCGATGGCGAAATAGAAGAACGGCACCTTCAGCAGCTTGCCCAGGCACCACAGCAGCACGATGTGCACGGCAATCCAGATCAGGCCGAGCAGGAACAGCCACGGGCGATCCAGCAGCGCCAGCAGATCCATCTGCATGCCGATGCAGGCGATCAGGAAGTACAGCAGCAGCGAGCCCAGGCGCGATGCGCCCGCGCCTTCCAGCGTGCGCGCACGGGTGAAGCTCAGGCTCAGGCCCAGCGTGGTCGACAGCACCACCACCCACACGAACGGCGCGTCCAGGCTGAACTGCGAGGCCCAGCTGACGTTGGCCTTGAACCAGGCTGCCAGCGGCGCGCCGATGGCGTGCGAGAGGCCCACGCCGCCGAAGGCCACCGCCACGATCAGCATCAGGTCGGTGAGGCTGGGAATGCGCTCATGTTCGGCCTGGAAGCGCGCGATGCGCTCCTTCAGTTCATCGATGGCCGAGGTATCGGCGCCACTGCGCGCGTCGATCTTCGCTGCCCGCCCCGCCAGGAAGATCAGTGCGGCCATCCACACGTAGCCGACACCGACATCGACCACCGCGAACTGGCCGAACGTGGTCGCATTGACGTCGAATACTTCGCGCATCGCCAGCATGTTGGCACCGCCGCCAATCCAGCTGCCTGCCAATGCGGCCATGCCGGCCCAGGTGTCACCGGCCACGGTCTCCGGATGCAGCGCGCGCATCGCCAGGAACGCCACCACCGCACCGAGCATGATGCTGGCCGAGGCGCCCAGGTACATCAGCACCAGCTTCGGGCCCAGCCGCAGGATGCCCTTGATGTCCACCGCCAGGGTCAGCAGGATCAGCGCTGCCGGCAGCAGGATGTCGCGGGCGATCGGGTTGTAGAGCTTGGTGTTCTGGCCATCGATCAGGCCGACGGTGTTGTAGATGCCGGGAATCAGGTAGCACAGCAGCAGCGCCGGCACGAACGTGTAGAAGCGCTTCCACAGGCCCTGCTCGCGCGAAGCGGTCCAGAACACGGCGCCAAGGGTGGCGGCGATCAAACCGAAGACGACGATGTCGTTCTGGATCATGCAGGTGCTCTGGGTAGAGCCGGCCGCTGGCCGGCTGCTGTTGGCGGCGGATCATGAGGATGTGCCGACCAACGGTCGGCCCCCACCGGTAAAGCAGATGGCGAAACAAAAGCGCCGCCCCGAAGGGCGGCGCTGCAGTCATCAGTTGCCGATGTGCTGCTTCAGCCAGGCATTGACGGTGTCATGCCACAGGATGCTGTTGTTCGGCTTCAGCACCCAGTGGTTTTCATCCGGGAAGTACAGGAACTTCGATTCGATGCCTTGGCGCTGGGCAGCGGTGAACGCGGCCAGGCCCTGCTCGACCGGAATGCGGAAGTCCTGCTGGCCGTGGATGACCAGGATCGGCTTCTTCCAGTCCGCCACGTGGTTGACCGGGTTGAACTTCTCGTAGTTCGCGGCCTTCTGGTACGGCGTGCCGCCCTGCTCCCACTCGGTGAACCACAGCTCTTCGGTGGCGTAGCCCATCATGCGCTGGTCGAACACGCCGTCGTGGTTGACCAGGCACTTGAACGGGCTGTTCCAGTTGCCGGCGATCCAGTTGACCATGAAGCCGCCGTAGCTGGCGCCCAGCGCACAGGCCTTGTCACCGTTGAGGAAGGAGTACTTCTTCAGCGCCGCGTCCCAGCCCTTCTGCAGGTCTTCCAGCGGGCGGTCGCCCCAGTGCTGGCTGATCGCATCGGTGAAGGCCTGTCCGTAGCCTGTGGAACCGTGGAAGTCGATCATCACCACGGCGTAGCCCTGGCCCGCGTAGGTCTGCGGATTCCAACGGTAGCTCCAGCCATTGCCGAAGCTGCCCTGCGGGCCACCGTGGATCAGGAACGCGACCGGGTAGGACTTGCCTTCCTGGTAGTTGTGTGGCTTGACCACATAGCCATGCACGGTGTCGTTGTTCCAGCCCTTGAACTCGAACTGTTCGTAGTCGCCGAAGCTGACCTCCTTCAGCACCTCACCAGCGGCCGGGGTCAGCGCGCGCAGTTCGCCGATGGCCTCGCCCGCAGCCGGCAGCAGGCCGACCAGCACCTGGTCGTTGCTCTTCAGGCTGTTGCGGGTGATCGCCACGCTGTTGCCGGCCACATCCACCGCGGTCACGCTGCCGTCGCCGATCAGCCTGGTGGCCTTGCCGCTGGCCACGTCGATCTGGAACAGCGGGTGTTCGCCAAGGTCATCGGCCGTGGTGTAGATGCTGGCACCATCGGCGGACAGGGTGATGCCGCCCGCCGAGCGATCCCACTGCGGCGCGATTTCGCGGGTCTTGCCGCTGGCCAGGTCCATCGCCATCAGACCGAAGCGGTCGGCCTCGAAGCCCGGGCGCTTCATCGCACGGTAGAACAGCGTCTTGCCGTCCGCGCTGAACACCGGGCCGGCATCCCAGGCCGGGTTGGAGGCGGTCAGGTTGACTGGCGCCTGCTTGCCGGCGGCGTCGAAGCGGTACAGGTCGAAGTTGGTCGACCACGGCTCCTGCTTGCCGGCCACGCGGATGCTGGCCACCACGCTGGCGCCGTCCGGCGACCACGCGAAGTCATCATTGCCGCCGAACGGCTTGGACGGCGCATCACCATCGATGGTCGCGCTCAGCGCCGACGCGCCCTTGACCGCACCGGCCTTGGCCGTCGGCAGCGGAGCGACGAACAGGGTGTTGCGGCGACCGTCGTTCCAGGTGTCCCAGTGGCGCACGAACAGCGAATCCCACACCTGGCCGCTGGCCTTGGCGTCCTTCTTTTCCTTCAGCTTCTTCTCGGTGCAGGCCAGGTCCGAGGCACAGTCCTGGAACACGCCGGCGCTGAACAGCACGCGGTCGTCCTGCGGCGACACGTGGTAGCTGTCCACGTCGACCGGGAAATCGGTCAGCTGGCGCGGAGCACCGCCGCTGATCGGCTGCGCGTACAGCTGCTGGCTGCCGTTCCTGGCACTAAGGAAATACACGGTCTGGCCATCGGCCGACAGCGAAGCGGAATTGACGTTCCAGCCGGCCGGGGTGATCTGCTTCGGCGGCGCCGCATCGCGGGTACGCAGGTTGCGCGCGAACAGCGCGGTGGAGGCCTTCAGGTTGGCATCGACGCTGCGCTTGGCGAACACCACGGTGCCACCGTCAGCGGTCAGCACCGGCGCGGAGACGCGGTCCATGGCCACCATGTCGCGGACTTCCAGGCCACGGGCAGCGGCGACGCTGGGCAGGGCGGCCAGCAGGCTCAGTGGCAGCAGGGCATGACGCAGTTTCATCGGGGTCTCCGCAGGACGGCAAAAAACCGATGGTAGGCCCGTGCGGCCGGGGCTGCCAAGGCCATCGGTCATGGCTGCCTGCGGCAATCGCCAGAAACAGCAAACCGCGCCGTAGCGCGGTCTGCGGTAGTGCCGGCCGCTGGCCGGCAACCAGGGGTATCACGGGATTCCGGGATTGCCGGCCAGCGGCCGGCACTACCCGTTGAACCCAGGGGCAGAGCCCCCTTACGCCTTGGCGTACTTGCCGGTGCGGTAGATCAGCCAGCCGACCAGGAACAGCACGGCCAGGCCGATCCACTGCGCGCCCGGCAGGTGGAACGGCACGGCCAGCACGTCGGCGCGGCTGCTGACCACGATCGGAATCGCGATGGCGATGCCCATCAGCGCTTCGCCGGTGATCAGCCCCGCGGCGAACAGCACGCCCGGCTTGTGCACGCGGTCGCGGCCTTCTTCGTCATCGGCGCGCACCTTGTGGAAGCGCTCGACCAGGTGGGCGATCAGGCCGCCGAGGAAGATCGGCACCATCAGCTCCAGCGGCAGGTAGATGCCGATGGCGGCGGCCAGCACCGGCACGCGGAAGCGGGCGTTGCGCGCCTTCAGCCAGCTGTCGAAGGCGATGATGGCGGCACCGACCACGGCACCGATGCCGATGAAGGTCCACGGCAGTTCACCACCGAACAGGCCCTTGGCCACCGAGGCCATCAGGTTGGCCTGCGGTGCGGCCAGCGCGTTCGGGTGCAGCTCGGACTTCACGCCGATGCCGTAGGCGGTGGCCAGCAGGTTCAGCACCGGGGCCATGATCAGCGCACACGAGAAGGCACCGATGCCCAGCATCAGCTGCTGCTTCCACGGGGTGGCGCCGACGATGTAGCCGGCCTTGAGGTCCTGCAGGTTGTCACCACCAACCGCAGCGGCGCAGCACACCACCGCGCCGATCATGATGGCGGCCACGGCGCCCAGCGGCGCGCCGCCGGCACCGACCGGCTTCAGGCCGTCGGCGCCCAGCAGCACGACCAGCACGGCCGAGGCGAACAGGATGGTGGAGATGGTGATGCCCGAGACCGGGTTGTTGGACGAACCGATCAGGCCGGCCAGGTAGGCCGAGACCGAAACGAACAGGAAACCGGCGACGATCATGATGAGGGTCATCGGGATCGACACGTGCCACTGGCCGACGATGGCCTGGTACAGGGCCAGGAGCGGCAGCACGAAGACCACCAGGGCCACCAGCATCCACTTCATCGGCAGGTCGCGCTCGGTGTGCGCCAGCACCGGGCCACCGCTCTTGCGGGCGGCGGCAAAGCCGCTCTTGACGCCGTTGAGCAGCGACTTGCGCAGCGAGATCAAGGTCCAGATGCCACCGATCAGCATCGCGCCGACACCCAGGTAGCGCATCTTCGCGCCCCAGATGGCGAACGCCGCCTCGGTGGACGAAGCCGCGGCAACCGACGCGGCCAGTGCCGGATCGGTGTTCATGAAGAACGCCTGGTAGATCGGAATGGCGATGTGCCAGGTCAGGATCGAACCGGACACCACCACGATGCCGACGTTGAGGCCGACGATGTAGCCCACGCCCAGCAGTGCCGGCGACAGGTTGGTACCGATGAAGGCGGTGACCTTGGAGCTGCCGACGTAGGCCGAGGTGGCCCAGGCATCCGGGATCAGGCGCATGCCGCTTTCCGCGGCCAGCTTGACGAAGGCACCGATCACCGCCGACAGGCCGAGGATCTTCAGGCCCGGGCCCGGATTCTCACCGGCCTTGAGCACTTCGGCCGCAGCCTTGCCTTCCGGGAACGGAAGCGGGTCTTCGACGATCATCGAACGACGCAGCGGCACCGAGAACAACACGCCCAGCAGGCCGCCGAGGCCGGCGATGCCCAGCACCCACCAGTACTTGAAGTCCGGCCAGTAGCCCATGATCACCAGCGCCGGGATGGTGAAGATCACACCGGCGGCGATCGACGAACCGGCCGAAGCACCGGTTTGCACGATGTTGTTTTCAAGGATGGAGCCACCGCCCAGCAGGCGCAGCACGCCCATGGAAATCACCGCGGCGGGAATGGCGGTGGCGATGGTCAGGCCTGCGAACAGACCGAGGTAGGCGTTTGCGGCCGACAGCACCACCGCCAGCACGATGGCCAGGGCCACTGCGCGGAAGGTGAGCTGCTTGGGCGCAGCGTCGTGGTTCATGGAAGCCCCTGCTGGCAAAAAATCCCTTGCACGCTAGCGTTCAGGAGGCAGCAAGTCCAGTGCGGTTCGGGAGGGTTGCGGCCAGGTCGGCAGTGAGATAGTCGCTTCTGGCCAAACTCGGCCAACGCATCAAGCGCATGGGGCACATCCCGGAGGGCTGCCGGGCCTCGCGGTCTCTTGTCCTGCAGGGGCCAGGCCAACCAGTACTGCAGCATTCCAGCCATCATCGTTTGAAGTGCCTCAACGCCCCGTGCATCGTGTTCATGATCTGAACCGATGACGCTGAGCCGCCCGATGAACAACCCACTGCGGATCCGCCCGATCAAATCACCGGTCGTGGCTGTCGTGACCCTGACCTGCCTGATGCCGCTTTGCGATTACGCATCTGCCTGGAGCCGCATTGGCGCAGTCGAGATCACCGACCACGCCGGCAAACCTTGTTTCGGACTACCCAGGAAGGAGCGCAAGCGTATCGGTAAAACTCCGGAGGTGTTTGGTGTGGAGGTGCATGACGCAATTACTCCACCGCTGCGGCGGCAATGGTCGTTCTACTTTGCCCATCCCGCATCAATCCCACTTCCACCCGAAGCCTGCGTGGTCTACGGAGAAGTGCCAGCCAACGCCATTTCAAAGCAGACGGCGATGCCGCTGCAGCCCGGACGCCTGTACGACGTTTCGCTGTCGGCCACCAGGACCGGCGCCACGCAACACCACAGCGCCCGATTCTGCTTGAAGGCCAACCCCGACGGGAGCCTGCGAGCGATCCAGGTCCACTACGACGAGGCGCTGGGCTGGAGCCCCTCGGTTTGCCTGCCCTGAGCCGACGCGCGCGCTCGTCGGAACCGCCCAGCACACGCTGGAAAGACGCAATTGTAATGTTATATCCTGTCACGCCGACCGAACCTCGTACGTGGCCCCTTCCCCCACTACCCGCCTGGCCTCCATCGACCAGCTGCGCGGCACCGTGATGCTGTTGATGTTGCTCGACCACGTGCGCGAGACCTTCTTCCTGCAGCACCAGGTGAGCGACCCGATGGACGCGGCGACGGTCTCCCCCGCGCTGTTCGCCTGCCGTCTGCTGGCCCACCTGTGCGCACCCGTGTTCGTCCTGTTGACCGGCCTGTCGGCCTGGCTGTACGGCCAGCGCCAGGCGGATCCGCGCCGGGCCACGGCCGCGTTCCTGCTCAAGCGCGGGCTGTTCCTGGTCGTGCTGGAACTGACCCTGGTGAATTTCGCCTGGACCTTCCAGCTGCCGCCGGAAACCCTGTACCTGCAGGTGATCTGGGCCATCGGGCTGAGCATGATCGCGCTGGCCGGGCTGCTTTGGCTGCCGCGCCCGGCGCTGCTGGTGCTGGCAATCGCGGTGGTGGCCGGGCACAACCTGTTCGACGGCGCGCGGGTGCAAGGCAATGGCCTGCTGGCGGTGCTGTGGAAAGTGCTGCACCAGCGCGACTGGATCGAGGCCGGCGCGCTGCGCCTGCGCACCTCCTATCCGGTGCTGCCATGGATCGGGGTGATCGCCCTGGGTTATCTGTTGGGACCGTGGTTCGCCCGCGAGCGCGACCCGACGCAGCGCCAGCACTGGCTGCTGTGGGCAGGCGTCGGTGCGCTGGCCATGTTCGCGCTGCTGCGGTTCGCCAACCAGTATGGAGATGCACCGTGGCAGTACCAGACCAGCGCGTTGCGCACCTGGATGAGCGTGCTCAACATCACCAAGTACCCGCCGTCGCTGCAGTTCCTGCTGTTGACCCTGGGCGTAGGGCTGTTGCTGCTGCGCCTGTACGAATGGCCGCCACTGGCGCGTGCGCTGCGCCCGCTGGCCGATATCGGCGCCGCGCCGATGTTCTTCTACCTGCTGCACCTGTATGTGCTGAAGGCGCTGTACCTGGGCGCGCTGGCGGCCTGGGGGCCGACCCATGGCGAGTTGTATGCCCTGGATTCGGTCAGCGACCTGCTGCTGGTGGCCTGTGCGCTGGCGGTGGTGCTGTACCCGCCGACCCGGGCATTCGCGCGGTTCAAGGCGCGAAGGCGTGACCTGGCGTGGTTGCGGTACCTGTGATCGCCCAGGCCAGTCCGGCAATCCACGCATGGCGTGGATCTACTGAAAGCGGATCGGGCCACAGGCCTATAATTCCGCGATGAATTCCACCGCTATCGCTTCCGACGACTTCCTGGGTCACCCCAAGGGCGTCTATGTCTGCTTCTTCACCGAAATGTGGGAGCGCTTCTCCTTCTACGGCATGAAGGCGCTGTTGCTGCTGTACCTGACCAAGTACCACCTGTTCGGCGACAAGGCCGGCCTGGACCTGCTCGGCGCCTACGGTGGCCTGGTGTACTGCATCCCTGTATTCGGCGGCATGCTGGCCGACCGCTGGCTGGGCATGCGCCGGGCCGTGCTGTTCGGCGGCATCCTGCTGGTACTCGGCCACCTCGGCATGGCCTTCGAAGGCCACGCTGCGTACCGGGTGAACGGCGAAGTGGTGCGCGACACCTCGGCACTGGCGGTGACCTACCTGTCGCTGGCGCTGATCATCATGGGCGTCGGCTTCCTCAAGCCGAACATCTCCACCATTGTCGGCAAGCTGTACGCCAAGGACGATCCGCGCCGCGATTCGGGTTTCTCGCTGTTCTACGCCGGCATCAACCTGGGCGCGCTGTTCTCATCGCTGGTGTGCGGCTTCCTCGGCGAGGCCTACGGCTGGAAGTACGGTTTCGGTGCGGCCGGCATCGGCATGCTGGCCGGCCTGGCAATGTTCCTGTGGGGCCAGAAGTACCTGCAGGGCCACGCCGAGCCGCCGCAGCCGGCGGCGTTGAAGCAGAAGGTGCTGGGCCTGCCGCGCGAATGGCTCATCTATCTGTGCGCGGTGCTCGGTGTGTTGCCGGTGGCGTGGCTGATGTGGGCGGCCGGCAACGGCGCGTTCGCGCTGGGCGGTGAAATCAGCCTGGCACTGATGTTGATGGTGGTGGTGCTGGGCGGCGTGCTGGTCTGGTTCGCCTGGTTCACCGGCAGCAAGTGCACGCCGGTACAGCGCCAGCAGATGATCGCGCTGATGGTGCTGATCTTCATGGCGCTGGTGTTCTTCACCATGTACGAGCAGTCCTACGGCTCGTGGGTGACCTTCACCGACCGGCTGCTGACCAAGGACATCGTGCCCTCGCTGGTGATCACCGGCGGTACGCCGCTGCCGTGGTCGATCCTCTCACTGCTGCTGGCACCGCTGGGCTTCGTGGTCAGCGCGCGGTTGTCCGAGCGTCGTCCGGGTTCGGCTGCGCCGCGCACGTTCTTCGCCGCCATCGTCGTGCTGATGCTGGTGCTGCTGGTGCGCGACTGCCTGGTGATTCCGCAGACCGCCGGCTCGCTCACCTATCTCGGCGGCCTGTTCCTGGTGCTGCTGGCACCGGCCTTCGCCGCGCTGTGGACGTGGATGGACCGCCGCGGCTGGGAACCGGGCAAGCCGGTCAAATCAGCCTGGGGCCTGGTGATCGGCGCACTGTCGTTCGTGCCGCTGGCACTGGCCGCGCAGCAGGTTGGCGCCACCGGCGAGATGGCCAGCGTGTGGTGGCTGGTGCTGGCCTACTTCCTGCTGGCCAGTGGCGAGATGTGCCTGTCGCCGGTCGGCCTGTCGGCGGTGACCCAGTTGGCCGTGCCGCGGGTGATGAGCCTGATGATGGGCACCTGGTTCCTGGCCACCGCCTTCTCGGAGACGCTGGCCGCGCTGTTCGGCAAGCTGGCCGCGATCGAGGTGCCGGAAGGCGAATCGCTGGACATGGTGGCCGCCGCCGGTGCCTATGCGCATCTGTTCTGGCTGCTGATGTGGATCGGCCTGGGCTGTGCGCTGGCCGCTTTCATTGCCGCGCCACTGTTGAAGAAGATGATGCACGGGGTGAAGTAAGCCCACGCACAGGCAGGAACCGGGGCGGCGGTTGGATCATCCGCCGCCCTTTGCGTTACGGCGCCCTGCCCTTGCCGTCCGCAGCCGCAGTCGTGGCGGTCTTGCCACCCAGGCTGCGCGACAGGAAGGCCAGCAGCTTGCCGTAGTACTCGCTGCGATGGGCCTGGGTATAGAAGCCGTGCCCTTCGGTCTTGTAGTACAGGCTTTCCACCGGCGTACCGGCACGCTTGAGCGCCGCTTCCATGCGCTCGGTGTGCTGGATCGGGGCGCGCTTGTCCTGACCACCGGCCGCCAGGAACACCGGCACCCTGATCCGCTCGGCCAGGTTGACCGGCGAGACCGCGCCCAGCGTGGCCGGATCACCCAGCCACTCGCGCAGGTAGCTCATTCCGGAATCGCGGTCCCGGATATCGCCGCCAGTAAACATCAGCGGCAGGTCGTAGACGCCCACATAGCCGGCCGCGCACTGGTACAGCCCCGGTTCGCGCGCGGCGCCCATCATCGCCGAGTAGGCACCGTAGCTGGCACCGTAGATGCAGATGCGCCGGGCATCGGCGATGCCTTCGCTGATCGCCCAGCGCGTGGCGTCGGTCACGTCGTCCTGCATCGCGCGCCCCCACTGTTTCAGTGCTGCCCGGCTGTGGGCACGGCCGTAGTTGCCCGAGCCGCGGAAATTGATCTGCAGCACGGCGTAGCCGGCAGCGGCCAGCAACTGGTTCTCGTGGTCGAAACCGCCGTTGTCGAATATCCCGATCGGCCCACCATGCGGCACCACCACCATCGGCAGGTCACGGCGAGTGCTGCCATGCGGGACTGTCAGGAATCCATGGAGCTCCAGCCCGTCACGCGCCTTCAGCAGGACCGGCCGCACCGACGCAGTGCTCTCCGGATCAATCCATTCGCTGCGCGCCATCAGGAAGCGCGCCTGGTTGCGGTCGCGGTCGTAGAGGTAGAACTCGCCCGGATTGGAACCGGACCCGGTTTCCACCAGCAGCCGGCGACCGTCGCGGGTACTGGAGGTGATGAATACTGCACGCCCGGGGAAGGCCGCCTCCAGGCTGCGGTACAACCGTGCCTCGTCCGAGCTTTCGTCGAAGAACCGGGTATGCGGCGTGTTTCCCAGGAACAGCGCACCGACCGGCACGGTGCTGCCCGGGCTGCGGATCAGTCGTGCCGGATCGACAACCTCATCGCGCAGCACGACCTTGCGCTCCTGCGTGGCCGGGTTCCAGCTGACGATGGCATCGGGGCCGCTGGGCTGCTCGCTGAGCAGGTAGGCCAGCTGGCCGTCGGCGGAAAAGCCCAGCGCCGCCTCGCTGCGACCACTCCGTTTCTCATCGTTGACCAGCGCCCAGTCGCCACCGTTGCGGTGGTAGAGCCGATGGACGTTGTCAGTACCGGCGCCCTGTACGAAACGTACGTCGCCGCAGGCATCCACCACATAGGAGGCACCCGGCATCGGCGCGCGGGCCAGCAGCCGCTGCTTGCCGCTTGCCAGTTCCAGCTGGGCCGCATAACCGTTGGCATCCAGCCGCGATCCGCCTAGTGCGATGACCACGTGCGCATCGTCGCCAGGCAGGGCGTCACTGAGGAACGCCGCGGCCGACGTCCGGTACTTGAGCCGCACGCGCAGGCCAAGGTCGCGGTAGCCCACCAGTAGTTCCGGTCGTCCGGTGCGTGCATCCAGTGTCAGCAGCTCGCCGGTGGCCCACGGCGCATCGCGGGTACCGAACTTCTGCGCCAGACCGAACATCACCTGATCGTTGTTGACCCAGTGCAGGCCGAAGACATGCGAATTGAGTGGTGGGCGCAGGTTGCCCACCGGCGTGTTGTCGTCCGTACGAAGGATGATCACAGCGGTGAAGCCGTCCGCAGGCACGGTCGCGGCCAGATAATCGCCCCCGGGAGACAGCATGACATCGCCGAACTTGTCCGCTCGCACATAGGCGCCCAGATCGATCGCAGCAGCGGTTCCACACCACAATCCCGCCACGACGATGGCGGCCAGCCAGCGCTTGTGCATCCTTCTCTCCCCCTGCCTGAACCCCTTGTCCCGGCTGGCCGATTCTAGGCAGGCCAGTGCCCGGCCCGCCAGTGGCGCACAAAAAACGACGGCACCGTTGCCGGTGCCGTCGTTACCACTACCTTGGAGAGAGAGTCAGGACGTGGGTTCGGGGGGCGTGCGCCGGGTCAGTGGACCCCGCGCACCGCCAACGTGAGGGCCAGGATGCTGAGGATCACCGCGATGGTGCCGTCGAGCACGCGCCAGGTGCTGGGCTTGGTGAACAGCGGCGCCAGCAGGCGCGCGCCCAGGCCCTGCGCGGTCAGCCACAGGCAACTGGCGGTGACCACACCGGCAGCGAAGGCCATGCGGGCGTTGCCGAAGTTCTCGGCGATCGAACCGATCACCATCATGTCCAGCCAGAAGTGCGGGTTGATCAGCGAGAAACCGACCGCCGCCATCAGCACTGCGCGGCGGCTGCCGTCGTCGCTGTCAGCCTCGCCCATGCCGCCGCCACCGGCGATCGCGCGGCGCGCCGACTTCATCGCGTACCAGGCCAGGAACGCCACGCCCGTCCACAGCACGGCGGTGGTCAGCCACGGCAGCGCCGAAGTGAGCGTGCGCAGGCCGGCCACGCTGGCAAAGATGAAGATCGCATCGATGGCCGCACAGGTGGCGACCACCGGCACAATGTGCTTGCGCAGGATGCCCTGGCGCAGGATGAAGGCGCTCTGGGCGCCGACCACGGCGAACAGGCCGATGCCGGTAGCTGCACCAGAGAACCAGGCACCGAGGCCGGTGCTGGCGGAGATGACCGAGAACATGGGATTCACTGCCTTTACTTGCTTGGGGGGACGGTGCCTCGCGAAGGCGGACAGCACCGGAACGAGCGCCATTGTCGCGCCGCAACATGAAAAAGACGAGCTAAACTTCCTAAACCAACATTAGCGGAGCTTAATTCGATGCGTATCGACCATGCCCAGCTGCGCGCCCTGGCCGCAGTGATCCGCGAAGGCAGCTTCGACCGCGCCGCGCAGTCGCTGAATGTCACCCCGTCCGCCATCTCGCAGCGGGTCAAGGCGCTGGAGGACCGGATCGGCCGACTGCTGGTCAAGCGCGGCACCCCGGCCACCGCCACCGCCGAGGGGCAGTTGCTGGTACAGCTGGCCGAGCAGACCGCCCTGCTCGAGCACGATGCGCTGCACCGGATGGGCCTGGCCGATGAGGACCTGCCACAGGCCAGCATCCCGGTGGCGGTGAACCACGACAGCCTGGAAACCTGGTTCCCGCAGGCGGCCTACCAGTTCGCGCAGACCACCGGCACTACGCTGGACCTGCGCGTGGAGGACCAGGACCACACCGTGGAGCTGCTGCGCCAGGGCACGGTGCTGGGCGCGGTGACCACCCTGGACGAGCCGGTGCAGGGCTGCCAGATCCATGCACTGGGCAGCATCCGCTACGCCGCCACCTGTACCCCCGAGTTCCGCGAGCGTCATTTCGCCAAGGGCGTGACCGCGCAGGCGCTGGCGCAGGCCCCGGTGCTGGTGTTCAACCGCAAGGACGACATGCAGTCGCGCTTCGCCCGGCGCATGGCCGGCGACGACCTGCCCAGCACCGCGCCGACCTGGTGGATTCCGTCCACGCGCGCCTTCGTGCAGGCCAACCTGGGTGGCATGGGCTGGACCATGAACCCATTGCCGCTGGTCAAGCGGCACCTGGACGCAGGCCGCCTGGTCTACGTGCGCCAGCGCGCATGGGAAGACGTGCCGCTGTACTGGCAGCACTGGAAGGGCGACGTGCAGACCATGGCGCTGCTGACCCGCGCGGTGCTGGATGCCTCCTCCGCGCTGATCCGGCGCAAGCGCTGAAAAGGGGACGGAGGGGATTAAGTCGTATAAGGCCCAAGCGACACATCGGGCAAAGACGACTTAATCCCCTCCGTCCCCTTTTTGCTCCATCCAATCTCCATCAACCCTCCACACCGGGTCCATGCGTGATGCGGATACTGGCGGCCCAATCACTACAAGGGTGTCCGGTATGCCGATAGCCGTGCGCGATGCGCGCCCCGAAGATGCCGCCGCCTGCATCGACCTGCGCGGGCGCACCCGCGAAAACGCCTTCAGCGCCGCGCAGTTGGCAGAGCTGGGCATCACCGAGGACAGCTGGGCGGCCGGCATCGCCCAGGGCGATTCGATCGGCCGCGTCGCCTGGGAGGGCGAGCGCATGGCCGGCTACTGCTTCGCCGACCGCGACAGCGGCGAGGTGCTGGTGCTGGCCCTGCTGCCCGAGTATGAAGGCCGCGGCATCGGTCGGCAGCTGCTGCAGGACGTGGTCAGCCTGACCCGCGATGCCGGCCACCAACGCCTGTTCCTGGCCTGTTCGGCCGACCCACGCTCGCGCTCGCATGGCTTCTACCGGCGCCTGGGCTGGCGCCCGACCGGGCAGGTCGACGAGGCCGGTGACGAGATTCTTGAGCTGGTCTGAGTGAAGCTGTCGCCAGGGATGGCCTGACGCTGGCAAGGCTTCGTTCGCCGGGCATCACCCGGCGCTAGCGGGTGAGGACGGCGCGAAACGCCGGATGCTGCGTTGCATCAAAAACAGACCGGATCCGGTTAGAATCGCATGTGGATGCTGCAAGGCGTTGTTTCTTCACGCCCTTTCCCTGTCCCACGCGCATCCTGACCCCTTCCCCTCCGCCAACGATCCCGCCCCCATGAAGAAATTTGGCAAGGCTCTTCTCGCCCTGCTCGTGCTGCTGTTGCTGGCCGCCGCGCTGTTCCTGTACTGGCCGCTGACCCAGCGCTCGGTGCCCGCCGCCAGCAACGACAAGCCCGTCGACGTTGTGCTGGTCGGCGCCGGCATCATGAGCATCACCCTGGCCACCTACCTGCAGGAACTGCAGCCGGACTGGAACATCCAGGTCTACGAACGCCTCGACGGCGTCGCCGGTGAAAGCTCCGACGGCTGGAACAACGCCGGCACCGGCCACTCGGCCTTCGCCGAACTGAACTACACCCCGGAACTGCCCGACGGCAGCATCGAGACCAAGCGCGCGGTCGGCATCGCCGAATCGTTCGAGGTCTCGCGCCAGTTCTGGTCGCACCAGGTGAAGGAAGGCCGGCTGAGCCAGCCCAGCGACTTCATCAACCCGACCCCGCACATGAGCTTCGTCTGGGGCGATGACAACATCGCCTACCTGCACAAGCGCCAGCAGGCCCTGGTGAAGAATCCGCTGTTCTACGGCATGCAGTACTCCGAGGATCCGGCCCAGATCAAGCAGTGGGCCCCGCTGCTGATGGAAGGCCGTGACCCGAAGCAGAAGGTTGCCGCGACCTGGATGCCGCTGGGCACCGACGTCAACTTCGGCGTGATCACCCGTCAGCTGACCGCCGGCCTGCAGCGCAGCCCGAACTTCAGCCTGCATCTCAACCACGAAGTGAGCGCGCTGCGGCAGAACGCCGACAAGAGCTGGAACGTGACGGTGAAGGACCTCAAGGCCGGCACCGAGTCCACCACCCACGCCCGCTTCGTGTTCATCGGTGCCGGTGGCGCTGCACTGAAGCTGCTGCAGATGTCCGGCATTCCGGAATCGAAGGACTACGCCGGCTTCCCGGTCGGTGGCCAGTTCCTCGCCTTCCAGGGCCAGGACGTGACCTCGCGCCACGGCGTGAAGGCCTACGGCATGGCCGAGACCGGTTCGCCGCCGATGTCGGTGCCGCACCTGGATGCGCGCAAGCTGGACGGCAAGCCGGTGGTCCTGTTCGGGCCGTTCGCGCTGTACAGCACCAAGTTCCTCAAGCACGGCTCGTGGTGGGACCTGTACTCGTCGGTGAACCACAACAACGTCGGCCCGATGCTGGAAGTGGGCAAGGACAACCTGGACCTGGTGCAGTACCTGATGGGCCAGGCGCGCCTGAACGATGCCGACCGCCAGGCCGAGCTGGTCAAGTACTTCCCCACTGCCAAGCCGGGTGACTGGAAGCTGGTCACCGCCGGCCAGCGCGTGCAGATCATCAAGCGTGATCCGCTGAAGGGCCCGGTGCTGCAGTTCGGTACCGAGATCGTGACCGACAAGGACCACACCCTCGCCGCCCTGCTCGGCGCTTCGCCGGGTGCGTCGACCTCGCCGCCGATCATGCTGGACCTGATGGCCAAGGCCTTCCCGGACCAGATGAAGGCCGGCTGGGAAGCCCGCCTGCGCGAGATCGTGCCGTCGTACGGGCGCAAGCTCAACGACAGCGCCGCGCTGGTCAACGAGATCCGTACGCTGACCAGCCAGACCCTGCATCTGCCGTATCTGGAGGTGCCGGTGGATGCGAACGCGGCATCGCCTGCTGCGGCTGCAGTGCCGGCAGCGGCCAAGGAAAAGCGCAACGCCAACGAGGAACTGCAGGCGCTGTAAGCCCGCAGTTTGGTTTCGATGGAGACGGACGGCCACCTTCGGGTGGCCGTCTGTTTTTGTGCGAGGTGGGTCGGATCCCTTCCGCACGGGAGGGCTCTGACCTGCACCTGGGCGCCGATGATGGGGTCAGAGCCCATTGCCTGCGGCGACGGGATCCGACCCCGGCCCGCCACTGCTTTGCGCCGGAAAGCCCTTGCGAATGACGCGAATTGTAATAGTGTTAAGAATTATTTACATTTGCGTCCTGTGCAGTGATCGCACCTCCCCAGATGGACCTGACCGTGCCCGAAGCCGCCGCCCCGGGTGCTGGACGACTGTTGCCGCCCTTCCCCGCTTCCGAGCCTCGAGCCCACCATGTCCCTGATCCTCCGTAACCGCCTGCCCCGCCGCGCGTTGCTGCCGGCTGCCCTGCTTTCGTCGCTGACCCTGCTGGCCGCGCCCAGCGCGTTCGCCGCCGCCGATGGCACTGCCGATGCCAAGACCCTGGACCGGGTCAGCGTCCGCGCCGAACAGTCCGCACCACCGTCGAGCACCACGCGCCTGCCGATCACCCTGCAGGAGACCCCGCAGTCCGCCACCGCCATCAGCCTGCAGCGCCTGCAGGACGAATCACTGTTCAGCATCAACGATGTGATGCGCAATGTGACCGGCGTGAGCGTGTCCTTCTATGACACGCAGCGCCCGCTGTACTACGCGCGCGGCTTCGCCATCACCGACTTCCAGGTCGATGGCATTCCCACCTACAGCGGCTCCACCAACCAGGAGTACGACACCGCCTTCTACGACCGTATCGAAGTGATCCGCGGCGCCAACGGCCTGCTCAGCGGCGCCGGCGTGCCGTCGGCCACGGTCAACCTGCTGCGCAAGCGCCCGGGCAAGGAATTCGATGCGTCGTTCGCGGTCAGCGCCGGCAGCTGGGACTACCGTCGCATGGAGGCCGACGTGACCGCGCCGCTGACCGCCGACGGCCGCTTCCGCAGCCGCGTGGTCGCCGCCTACACCGAACGTGGCCTGTATTACGACCGCTACGACGAGAACAAGATGGCCGGCATGGCGGTGCTGGAAGGCGACGTCACCGACAGCACCACGATCACCCTCGGTTACCAGAGCCAGGACAACAACCCCACCGGCTCGACCTGGGGCACCGTGCCGTTCTTCGACAACCAGGGCCATTTCGCGCACCTGCCGCGCTCGACCAACCTGTCGCCGAAATGGAGCTACTGGAAGCGCGAGAGCAACACCGCCTTCGCCAACCTGGAACAGCGTTTCGGCGACAACTGGCTGTTGAAGATCAACACCGCCTATACCCGTGGCAACGTGCAGAACGTGCGCCTGTACGGCACCGGCAACCCGGACCCGGTGACCGGCGCGGGCATCTACCTGCGCGCGGCCGCCGGTGATTCGAAGGACACCCGCCGCAATGTCGATGCCTACCTGACCGGCAGTTTCGATCTGTTCGGCCGCGACCACGACGTGACCCTCGGCGCACAGTGGTCGGACCTGGAAGGCACGACGAATACCCTGGCACTGAACTTCCCGAGCGACTGGGCGCGCTGCGGCGGCGAGCGCTGCTACTACATTCCCAACGTGTACAACTGGAACGGCGACATCTCCGAGGTGACCTACCGCCGCACCGGCGCGCGCCGCGTGGCCAAGACCACGCAGAGTGGCGTCTACCTGGCCACCCGCCTGCGCCTGGCCGATCCGCTGTCGCTGATTGCCGGCGCACGCCTGAGCCGCTGGGAAACCCTCACCCGCTCCTACAACGCCGCTGGCGCCTACACCGGCACCAGCGGCGCGTACAAGGTGAGCGATGAAGTCACTCCCTACGTGGGCCTGGTCTACGACATCACCCCGAACGTGTCGGCCTATGCCAGCTACACCGAGATCTTCAACCCGCAGAACTTCAAGGACCGCAACGAGAACCTGCTGGCACCGGTGCAGGGTTCGAACCTGGAAGCGGGCATCAAGACCCAGTGGCTGGACGGCCGCCTGACCGCCAACGCCGCCGTGTTCGAGGCCAAGCAGGACAACTACGCCGTGCGCGACATGGGCGTGCCGGAAGGTTCGCTGAGCGATGGCACCTCCGCCTACATCGGCGTCAACGGCACCAAGGCACGCGGCTGGGAAGTGGACGTCAACGGCGAGATCCTGCCGGGCTGGACGGTCAATGCCGGCTACACCCACGTCAAGGTCACCCGCGCGGCTACCGACCTGCTGTACGCCAACCCGCCGAAGGATCTGTTGCAGCTCAACACGCAGCTGCAGCTGCGCGGTGCGCTGGAACGCCTGAGCGTTGGCGGTGGCGTGCAGTGGCAGAGCAAGGTGCAGGGCTACAACATCGCCTATCCGCTGGGCGGCACGGTGACGGTGAACCAGCCGGCCTACATGCTGGTGCAGTTCAATGCCAACTACCGCATCAGCGACAGCTGGACCGCAACGCTGAGCGTGCGCAACGCACTGGACAAGACCTACTGGGCGAATCTGGACTACAACAACTACGGCGAACCGCGCTTCGTGTCGGCCAGCCTGCGCTGGACGTTCTGAGCAACCCGCGAACCGGTGGGTGCCTGGTGGGTGCCGACCGTTGGTCGGCACGCCCTCCGCCACGACCCACGGTCGTGGCCTACCTGAATGGGCCCGCCTCCGCGCGGGCCCTTCCTTTTGCTGCACTGCAGGTTGCGGCGCCCTTCGTAATTATGTCGTAATTACATCGACACCAATCGGAAGCCGGTCGATGAACCCGAGCTGGGATACGTTGGAACGCAGCCGCCAGGCCCGCCTGGAACGTGCCGCGCCGTGGGCCCGGGGACGCGAGGTCGCCGCCGGCGACGTAGGCGAGCTGCTGCATGCACTGCTGGAGCCAGGCGACAAGGTCTGCCTGGAGGGCAACAACCAGAAGCAGGCCGATTTCCTCGCCCAGGCCCTGGCCGATCTTGACCCGGCCCGCGTGCACGACCTGCACATGGTGCAGTCGGTGCTGTCGCTGCCGTCGCACCTGGATGTATTCGAGCGTGGCATCGCGTCGAAGCTGGACTTCTCGTTCTCCGGCCCGCAGTCGGTGCGGTTGGCCAACCTGGTGGCTGAAGGGCGCATCCAGATCGGTGCCATCCACACCTACCTGGAACTGTTCGGCCGCTACTTCATCGACCTGACCCCGCGCGTGGCCCTGGTCGCCGCGCAGGCCGCAGATTGGCACGGTAACCTGTACACCGGGCCGAACACCGAAGACACGCCGGTGATCGTCGAAGCCACCGCCTTCGGTGGCGGCATCGTCATCGCCCAGGTCAACGAGATCGTCGACACCCTCCCCCGCGTCGACATTCCCGCCGACTGGGTCAACTTCGTGGTGCAGGCGCCGAAGCCGAACCATATCGAACCGCTGTTCACCCGCGACCCGGCACAGATCTCCGAGATCCAGGTGTTGATGGCGATGATGGCCATCAAGGGCATCTACGCCGAGTACGGCGTCAACCGCCTCAACCATGGCATCGGCTTCGATACGGCGGCCATCGAACTGCTGCTCCCCACCTACGCCGAATCGCTCGGCCTGAAGGGAAAGATCTGCCAGCACTGGGCGTTGAACCCCCACCCGGCACTGATTCCGGCAATCGAATCGGGCTTCGTCAGATCGGTGCATTCGTTCGGTTCGGAACTGGGCATGGAGAAGTACATCGCCGCGCGAGGCGATGTGTTCTTCACCGGCGCCGATGGCTCGATGCGTTCCAACCGCGCCTTCTCGCAGACCGCCGGCCTGTATGCCTGCGACATGTTCATTGGTTCCACATTGCAGATCGACCTGCAGGGCAACAGCTCCACCGCCACCCGCGACCGCATTGCCGGCTTCGGTGGCGCACCGAACATGGGCTCGGACGCACGCGGCCGGCGCCATGCCAGCGAGGCCTGGATCAAGGCCGGCCAGCAGGCCGCGCGCCCGGGTGAGATGCCGCGTGGGCGCAAGCTGGTGGTGCAGATGGTGGAAACCTTCCGCGAGCACATGGCGCCGGCCTTCGTCGAGCGCCTCGATGCCTGGGACCTGGCCGAACGCGCGAACATGCCGCTGCCGCCGGTGATGATCTACGGCGACGACGTCAGCCATGTGCTGACCGAGGAAGGCATTGCCAACCTGCTGCTGTGCCGCACCCCTGAGGAGCGCGAACAGGCGATCCGTGGCGTGGCCGGCTATACCGCCGTGGGCATGGGGCGCGACCGCGCGATGGTGGAGAACCTGCGCGACCGCGGCGTGATCCGCCGTCCCGATGACCTCGGCGTCTCCGTGCGCGATGCCAGTCGTGACCTGCTGGCGGCGCGTTCGGTGAAGGACCTGGTGCGCTGGTCCGGCGGTCTGTACGACCCGCCCAAACGCTTCCGAAACTGGTAAGGGGCTGAGCATGGAAACCCTCGACTATCGATTCGAAGGGCACACTGCGGTGCAGTTTCCGCGCGGAGCGGTGCTGGTCGGCGTGCTGGCCTCGGGCAACCTGGAAATCCTGCTGGAGCCGGCCGCACTGGACGGCGCGATGACGGTGCGCATCATCACCGCCGCGAAGGGCTTCGGCAGCGTGTGGCAAGCGGTGATCAGCGACTTCGCACAGCGTCATCCGCTGCGCGATGTACGCATCTCGATCAACGATGCCGGTGCGACCCCGGCGGTAGTCAGCCTGCGCCTGGACCAGGCCGTGGAAACCCTGCTTGCTGGAGAACCACGATGAACCGGACGCAGCGCTACAGCTACTACGAAGCCGATGCGCGCGAGCGTATCGCCAGCCTGGTCGATGCCGGTTCCTTCAGGGAATTCCTCGGCCCGGCGCGGCGGATGATGAGCCCGCACCTGGCACAGCTCGACCAGCCCGCGGCGTTCGACGACGGCATCGTTGTCGGCGAAGCCACGCTGCGTGGCCGACGCGTGCTGCTGGCCGCGCAGCAGGGTGAATTCATGGGCGGCGGCGTGGGCGAGGTGCACGGCGCCAAGCTGACCGGGCTGCTGCGTCGTGCAGCCGAAACACATCCCGAAGGCGTGCTTCTGCTGCTGGACACCGGTGGTGTGCGCCTGCACGAAGCCAATGCGGGGCTCATCGCCATTTCCGAGATCATGCGCGCCACCCTGGACGCGCGTGCAGCGGGTGTGCCGGTGATCGCGCTGATCGGCAGCGGCAACGGCGCCTTCGGCGGCATGGGCATCGTCGCCCGCTGCTGCACTACGGTCATCATGTCCGAAGAGGGTCGCCTGTCGCTGTCCGGCCCGGAAGTGATCGAGACCGTGCGCGGCGTAGAAGAGTTCGATTCCCGCGATCGCGCGCTGGTCTGGCGCGTAACGGGAGGCAAGCACCGCTACCTGATCGACCAGGCACAGGTGCTGGTGCCCGATGCCATCGAGGCCTTCGCGCAGGCGGCCAGCAACGCGCTGCAGCCTGATACCAGCAGCACCGATCCGGATACTGCACTGGCTGCGCTGCAGGAACGCCATGCGGTATTGAAGGCGCGCGTGCAGGCCTGGGGCGATTGCCGCGATGGCCTGGAGATCTGGGCCCGCCAGGGCATCGCAGCCCCCGAGCGACTACCGCTGCTCGACACCGATGAGTTCCTCATCGCCACCGCCGACCGGAGCCTGCCATGAGCATGCCGTTGCAGACCCTGCTCGATGCCCTGTTTCCGCATGGGCATGCCATTGCGGTGAACGATTCGGTGCTGACCGGCAGCGCCACCACCGAGGATGGCGAGGTGACCGTGATCGGTACCGCCGACAAGCTTGAAGTCGGCGTGGACCACGCACTGGCACTGGCCGAAACCGTGCTTGCCAGCACCGGCGCACATCCACAGCGACCGATCGTGATGCTGGTGGATACCGCCGGACAGCGCCTGGCGCGGCGCGACGAACTGTTGGGCATCAATGGTTACTTTGCGCATCTCGCGCAGACGCTCGATCTGGCACGCCGCCGTGGTGCGCGCCTGATCACCCTGGTCTACGGCGAATCCGTCAGTGGCGGCTTCCTCTCATTCGGCCTGATGGCCGACCACATCCACGCCCTGCCCGATGCACAGGTGCGGGTGATGGACCTGCGCGCAATGGCGCGGGTGACCAAGCAACCGCTGGAGAAGCTGCAGGCGCTCAGCCAGAGCTCGCCGGTATTCGCGCCGGGCGTGGAAAACTACGTGGCGATGGGCGCGGTGGATTCGATCTGGAGCGGCGACCTGGCCGCACACCTGCTGCAGGCGGTGCGCACGCCCACCGATGGCGACCGCCGCGCCGTGCAGGGTGCCGAACGTGGCGGTCGCATGCTGGCCGCACGCGTGGCTGCAGCCGTGAGCCAGGGCGATGCCTGAGCGGCTGCCACGCCATACGCTGGTCTGGTTGCCAGCGCACGCCCGCTGGCAGGCGGACATCGCCGCGCATGAGCCGCGCTTGGGCGACTGGTTTGCGCAGGGGTTGCCCGCTATCGTCGCCCGGCGAGCCGCCGACGATGCCGATCCCCGCCTGCGCCTCGGCGTGCCGCTGCCACCCGCCGAGGGCAAACTGCGCCTGGCCCTGCGCGTGCCGGCACACGATGTGCTGCGCACCGCAGCGCCACCGGCACTTCAGGCGGTGCTGGAAGGCGACCTTGTGCAGGACTGGCAGCGCCCGCTGCAGGCATTGCAGGACATCGCCGCCGCGCGTGTATTCGGTGCCTTCGCATGGCAGCACCTCACGGGCCTGCACTATGTGCACGCGCGCTCGGACATCGATCTGCTGTGGCGGATCGACACCGCCGCACAGGCCGATGCCCAGGTCGCAGGGCTGCAGGCATGGGAGACCGAACACGGCCGGCGGGTCGATGGCGAACTGTGCCTGGTGGATGGTGGCGCGGTGAACTGGCGCGAATACGCCGGGCGCAGCCGCGAGGTACTGGTCAAGCGCCTCGATGGTGCCGCACTGGAACTACGTGATGCGTTGTTCGCCTCCACCGGGGTGAGCGCGTGAACGCCCTCGTGCAACCGGCGGCCAGGCCAGCTGCCGTGGACAGCGCGCGTCTGGGGCGCCTCGCCATCGCCAGCCTGCACGCCGAACTGGCCCTTGCACCCAAGCCAGGGTTGGTCACCCCCTTCGACAGCGGCAGCCACCACGACATGGACGCCGGCACGTTCCTGCGCAGCCTGTTCACGCTGCGCCACTACTTCATCGCCGTGGCCGACGCCGGTGCCAGCGCGGCACCGTTCCAGACGTTGCGCCGGCACGGCATCGCTGCGGAGATATCGATGCTGCACGCCACTGCGGGCATCAACACTCATCGCGGCGCGATCTTCAGCCTTGGCCTGCTGGTGGCGGCTTCCGCTGCCTGTCGGGGCCGCGCGGGCGGTGCCATCGCAGCCGAGCAGGTCTGCCAGGAAGTGCGCCGCTGGGCTGCCGAGCTCGCCGACGCACCTCTGGATGCGAACAGCCCTGGCCAGCGCGCGCGCGCACGGCACGGCGTGCAGGGTGTGCGCGAACAAGCGACCGCCGGCTACCCGCTGCTGCGCGAGGTGGCACTGCCTACCCTGCGCCACGCGTTGGCCAGCGACCTGCCACGCGAGGCCGCGATGTGCCAGACGCTGATGCAGCTGATCGCGTGCGTGGATGACCTCAACCTGCTGCACCGTGGCGGCGCCAACGGCCTGCGCTGGGCCCAGCAACAGGCGCGAGGCTTCCTCGATGCCGGCGGCGTCTTCGTACCCGGCTGGCAGGCACGCCTGCACAGCATCGGTAATGGATTCGTCGCACGCCGGCTGAGCCCCGGCGGCAGTGCCGACCTGCTGGCCTGTGCCTGGTTCCTGCTGCAGCAGGAGGTCGCATGAGCCTTGCCCTGCTCTGCCCCGGCCAAGGTGCGCAGCATGCGGCGATGTTCGGCCGCGTGCGCGATCTGCCCGCCGTGCGCGACGTACTGGAGACCGCGAGCGCAGTGCTTGGACGCGACGTGTTCGCGGCAGCTGCTGACGAATCGCGCTTCGACAATGCTCTGGCGCAGCCCTTGCTGTGTGCAGCCAGCCTCGCGCATTGGCAGGGCCTTCGCGAAGCGGTGCCTGCACCGGTGCTGGTGGCCGGCTACAGCATCGGCGAGCTCGCCGCGCACGCCATCGCCGGCAGCTTCGATGCCACCACCTGCCTGGCGCTGGCTGTGCAACGTGCGCAGTTGATGGACAGCGCCAGCCCCGCCGATGCAGGCCTGCAGGCAGTGCTCGGGCTTGACCGCCGCAGCCTGCAGTCGCTGTGCGATGCGCAGGGCACCTACGTCGCCATCGCCAACGGGCAGGACCATTTCATCGTGGGCGGCATGCACGCCTCGTTGCAGCGGCTGGCCGATGCAGCGCGGGCGCAGGGCGCGGACATCCGTCTGCTGCCGGTGCGCGTGCCTGCACACACACCATTGCTGGCAGCGGCGGTCGCACCGTTCGCTGCCGCACTCGATGCATCGCCACTGCAGGCCCCACGCCTGCCGCTGCTGGCCGGCATCGATGCGCGACCGGTGCGGGACCGCGCAACGGCAGTCAGCACGCTGTCGTTGCAACTGGCGCAGACCATCGAATGGGCGCAGGTGATGCGCCAGGCCTTCGAGCGCGGCGCGCGCGTGTTCCTGCAGCTGGGCCCGGGCAACGCGCTGGCGCGCATGGTCGCGCCGGCCTATCCGTGCTGCGAGGTGCGCGCGGTGGAAGAGTTCCAGAGCCTTGAAGGCGCGGCGGCCTGGGTCCGCAGCGCGCTGGAGCGGCTGCAGTAACGGGTTCGAGCAGTACGTATCACGCAACACGCCGTACGTCGCCTTACCCCGGGATGGCGGGTCTCCATCCGCGCTGTACGTGAGTCACGTGTCTGGGAGGGCGCATGAGTCCACAAATCGCAACGATCATCGGTCTGGTGATCATGTTCATCGTCGCCACGGCGATGCCGATCAACATGGGTGCCGTCGCCTTCGCGCTGGCCTTCATCATCGGCGGGCTGTGGGTCGACATGGGCGGCAAGGAGGTCCTGGCCGGCTTTCCCGGCGATCTGTTCCTGACCCTGGTCGGCATCACCTACCTGTTCGCCATCGCGCAGAAGAACGGCACCATCGACCTGCTGGTGCACTGGGCAGTAAAAGCCGTGCGCGGCCATATCGTGGCCATTCCGTGGGTGATGTTCGTGATCACCGCGGTGCTGACCGCCTTCGGCGCGCTGGGCCCGGCGGCGGTCGCGATCATCGGTCCGGTCGCGCTGCGCTTTGCCAAGCAGTACAACATCAATCCACTGATGATGGGCCTGCTGGTCATCCATGGCGCGCAGGCCGGTGGCTTCTCTCCGATCAGCGTGTACGGCAGCATCACCAACGGCGTGGTGCAGAAAGCCGGGCTGGAAGTGACCGAGATGGCGGTGTTCCTGACCAGCCTGGGCTTCAACTTCATGATGGCGACGATCTGCTTCTTCGCGTTCGGCGGCATCGCCCTGCTGCGGCGTGGCTCGATCACCGCGGCCGGAACGCTCGGCAATGCCGAGCTGGCGATGGCCGGTGGCCCGCAGGCCTCGTCGCGCCAGTTCGCCATCGAAGGCCATGGCGCGCTGGTCGCAGCCGGCGGCGGCACGCTCAGCAATGATCCGGCAGCACTGGATGCGGTGAGCCTGACCCGCGAGCGCCTGTTCACCCTGATCGGCCTGCTCGGCTTGGGCGTGGCCGCGCTGATCTACAACCTCAACGTCGGCCTGGTCTCGATCACCGTGGCTGTCGCGCTGGCACTGCTGTCGCCACAAAGCCAGAAGGGCGCGGTCGATGGCATCAGCTGGTCCACCGTGCTGCTGATCTGCGGTGTGGTGACCTACATCGGCGTGCTGGAACATGCCGGCGCGGTGGACTTCATCGGCAATGGCGTGTCCGACATCGGCATTCCGCTGCTCGGCGCGCTGCTGGTCTGCTACGTCGGCGGCATTGTCTCCGCATTCGCCTCGTCGGCTGCGGTGCTGGGCGCCACGATTCCGCTGGCGGTACCGTTCCTGATGCAGGGTCACCTCAGCGCCGCCGGCGTGATCTGCGCGCTGGCGGTGTCGTCCACCATCGTCGATGTCAGCCCGTTCTCCACCAATGGCGCACTGGTGGTGGCCTCGGCAGCCAAAGAGGAACGCGAGACCCTGTTCCGCCGCTTCCTGGTCTACAGCGGACTGGTGGTGGCCCTGGGGCCGCTGCTGGCCTGGCTGGTATTCGTGGTACCGGGCTGGATGTAACCGCCGAACGGTCGTGCCGGCCACTGGTCGGCACGACCTGGCGTTACACTCTGCGCATGGCTATTGCCCCTGCCCCGCGGTCACCGAAGAAGCGCGCGCCTCTGTATGAAGAGGTTGCCGAACACGTGCGCGAACGCATCTACGACTACCGCCTGCCGCCGGGTGAGTGGATCGACGAGCCCGCACTGTGCGAAGAACTGGGCATCAGCCGTACGCCGCTGCGCGAGGCGCTGAAGCTGCTGGCTGCCGAAGGCCTGGTGCAGATCGATGCCGGTCGTGGCTGCCGGGTCACCCGGTTGACGCTGGAAGACCTCAACCAACTGTTCCCGGTGATGGCCATGCTGGAAGGCCGCTGTGCGCACGAGGCGGTCAGGCACATCGACGATGCCGGCGTGCAGCAGCTGGAAGACCTGCATGCGGCGATGGAAACCGCGGCAGCCGAGGGCAACATCGCCGAGTACTACCGCAACAACTACCTGATCCACGAAACCGTGCAGCACTACGCCGGCAACCCGTGGCTGATCCGCATCACCCACGACCTGCACCGCATCCTGAAGATGCATCGCGGCCGCCAGTTGCTGACCCCGGGCCGCACCGCGCAGTCGCTGGCTGAGCACCGCGAACTGATGGAGTGCTTCCGCCGCCGCGACGCGCAGGCTGCCGAACGCACCATGGAGCGCCATCTGCTCAGCCAGGGCCAGGCACTGGCCGCCTATGTGGCGGCAGGTGGGCTGTTGAACGTGCCGGCGCCCTTGCCCACCGAAGGCGGCGGTTGAGCGGATGAGGTTGCCGGCCAGCGGCCGGCACTACCAGGACGTGACCTTGGCCGGCACCCTGGAACGTCTCATCAATCGCCGCCACCGCAGCTGCCGCCGTCACCACCCCCACCGCTGTCGCCGCTTCCGCAGTCGGAGCTGCTGTAGCTGTGATGGCTGTGGTTGTCACTGGAATAGCCAACGGAGGTGTCATGGCTTCCGCCGCCATTCCCCCGGCTGCCCGAGCCATCGGCCGTGGCCACCGCCATGCACAGGATGGCGCCGACCAGCGGCAGCAGCCAGACCAGCAGCAACTGCACCGTCCGGCCGCCTGCCGAGAGGCCATCGCGCCTGACGATCACCACGGTAGCCACCACGTTCAGGCCCAGCACCAGCAGGACCAGCAGAAGGGCAACGATCAGCATTCGGCGGTTCCGTGCCTGGACTGGGGGCATTATGGCCTGCCTCCCCGGCAATGGCCCTGCCTGTCATGAAGATGGGACAATGTAGGGCGCGCCGGCCTGCTTCCGGGCCGCCGGCGCCCCCCGCACCACACGGAAGAAGAAAAACAACAACATGCTGAAAGTCATTTTCGATACCGACCCGGGCGTCGACGACGCCCTGGCCCTGCTGTACCTGCACAAGCACGCCCAGATCGACCTGATCGGTGTCACCACCACCTTCGGCAACGCCTCGGTGGAGTCGACCACGCACAATGCGCTGTACCTGAAGCAGGCCTGGGGCTTTGCCGCTCCGGTCGCACGCGGTGCCGGCGGCCCGCTGCAGCCGGAAGCCACCCCGGAAGCCTGGCCGGTGCACATCCATGGCCACAACGGCCTGGGCAACCACCCGGTGCCGGCCGAACTGGACGCGGCCGCCGACGCGCGCCCCGCCCACCAGCTGATCATCGACCTGGTCCGCGCCCACCCGGGCGAGGTGACCCTGGTCGCGGTCGGCCGCATGACCAACCTGGCCCTTGCCCTGCAGCAGGCGCCGGACATCGCCGGCCTGGTGCGCGGCGTGGTGATCATGGGCGGCGCCTTCCACGTCAACGGCAACATCACCCCGGCCGCCGAGGCCAACATCTGGGGCGACGCCGAAGCGGCCGACGTGGTGTTCACCGCCAGCTGGCCGGTCACCGCCATCGGCCTGGACGTGACCACCCGCGTGGAAATGGACCGTGACGGCCTGGACAAGCTGGCTGCGATCGGTGGTGCCGATGCCGAACTGGTGCGTGCGCTGTCGCAGGATTACGTGGACTTCTACCTGCAGGCCGGCCACAAGGGCATGGTCGTGCACGACTGCTGCGCCTGCATCGCGCTGACCCGTCCGGAGCTGTTCCAGTTCGAGCGCGCCAGCGTGCGCGTGGCCACCGACGGCGTCGCCCGCGGCATGACCATTCCCAAGCCGGAAGGCCTGGCGTTCGGCCCCAGCGTGTGGGACGGCCACGTGGTGCAGTCGATTGCCATCGGCGTCGATGCGGCCGCCGTGCTGGCCGACATCGAGCAGACCCTGAAGGTCTGACCCGCTAGCGCTTGGCCCTGCCCGGGACCGTCTCGGGCAGGGTCCACAGCACCGGCAGCACCAGCACCGCCACCAGCGCGATCATCGCGCCCGGCGCCGCCGCCCAGCCGCTGCGTTCCACCCACCATTGCGCCAGCCATGGCGTTGCCCCGCCGAAGAAGGCCGTGGCCATGGTCACGCCCAGTGCCAGCCCACTCACCCGCCCTTCGCCGGGGAACTGCTCGGCCGTGGCCGGGGCCGCCACCGCGCTCACGCCACCGGCCACGCAGGCCAGCAACACCGCGGCCAGCGCGATGCCCAGCGGCGTCGCCTGCGCCATCCACGCGAACAAGGACAGCGGCAGCAGCGCTGCCAGCACGGTCAGGCCCAACAGCACCGGCCGTCGTCCGACACGGTCGGACAATGCGCCGCACAGGGGCGTGATCGCGATCACCGCCACGGCCGCAATCGTCGACAGCCACAGCGCGTCGCCCTCATCGTGGCCCCGCGCATGCAGGAATGCGGGCACATAGGTGATGCCGACGTAGTAAGTAATCGAGCCCAGCGCCGAGATCGCGAACGTGCGCGCCACCGCCAGCGGATGGTTGCGCAGCACATGCTTCAGCGGCGTCGCGGGAATGCTGCCCTCGCGGCGCTGCCGCTCGAACTCCGGCGACTCGTGCATGCCCGAGCGCGCGACCAGGATCACCAGTGCCAGCGCCGCGCCAACGAAGAACGGAATACGCCAGCCCCAGCTGTCCAGCTGCGCGGGCGCGAGCAGCGCCACGGTAACCGCGGAGATCGCCACCGCCAGCAACGCACCCACCTCGCTGGCTGCGGACGCCAGCGAGGTCACCAGGCCACGTCGCTGCGCCGGTGCGCTTTCCAGCAGGTACGCCACCACCCCGGTGTATTCACCGCCTACCGAAAACGCCATCACGCAGCGCAGTACCAGCAGCAGCACGCCCGCCGTCGTTCCGGCCATGGCCGCTGTCGGCAGCAGCGCGGTGGCCAGCATCGCCGCCGCCATCAAGGCCATCGATGCCAGCAGCATCCAGCGCCGGCCCAGGCGGTCGCCCAGGTGACCAAAGCACAGCGCGCCCAGCGGACGCATCAGATAGGACACCGCGAAGCCGGCCAGCGTGACCAGCAGCGCCTGTTCGCCGCCGCCGAAGAACACCCGCGACAGCACCGTGGCGAAATACAGGTACAGGGTGAAGTCGTACCACTCCACCACCGTGGACAGGCCCGCCACCCACATCGAGCGCTGCCGCGCCGCGGTCATTGCGTATTCGCCTTCAACAGCCTCGATCCCGGTTGCGCAGGTTCCGCGCAGCGTGGCATGGACGGGGTGAAATACCGGTCATCGGCTGCCCGCTGCCTGCATGTACTGGGTTTCATGGCCGGTGAAACGCTCGCCGTCAAAGCCGAAGCAGAAGCGCCCCTCCTCGAACACGCGGTAGACCAGCAACGCGCCATCGAGGCAGAACTGCGGCTGGTCCACGCCCGTTTCCAGTGTCCCGTAGCCGGTGGCCTCTCCGCCCTTCCCCGCCGGGCCGGTGAAGGCATCGATCGGCAATGGCGTGGCGCGTCCGGTGCGGGTGTCGACCAGCACCAGCGTGCGCTGGAAGTACTCGGGTCGATCATCGACCTGCACCAGCAGGTAGTGCTTGTTGAAATTGGGTTTCTGATGCTGGAGGGCATCTTCGATGGCTCCGCGGTGCCGCGCATCGCAGAAGTCGACCGGGCTGTAGCGGTAGCTGCAACCGTCGTGGTCGTAGGGCAGGTTCATGCCCGAGTAGCTGACGCCTGCCTGGCTGCCCAGATCGTCTCCCGGTTCCGGCGTGCTGCACAGCAGCCATGAGCGCTGCGCATCCTCGGGATCGGCCAGCAGCTTCGGCTCACGGCCTGCCTCGTACGCCGCGCCCCCCGGGAATTCCTGCCCGAAGCGCTGGCGGACGATGGGACGTGCCTTCTCCAGCGGCAGGCCGATCTTCGCGCCACGGAACGAGACGAAGGTCATCGTCGGCAGGATCACCTCCTCCACCGGCAGCCCCTTCCATTGCCCCTGCACGCAGAACGTGGCGATCTCGTTCTCCCCGTCCTCCTTGCAGGGCTTCGGCGCGTTCGTCGCCAACCAGGGATGGGCCGGGCGCCTGGTCTGCTGATCGATGTACCAGCCGTCCAGCGCGCAGGTCGGCAGGGCATCGAGCAGCGGAGAGAGGTCTGTTGCGGTGGCCGGGGCGGCAAGTGGTGCGCCCGCTGCGGGTGCCCCGGTCGGCGCATCCGTTGTGCGCTGGCAGGCCGCCAGCGCGAGTAGACCGACCAGCAGCGCGACGTGGCGCGGGCGCCGGATTGAATGCTGCGTTCCCTGCATTGCGTGTTTCCTGGTTTCGACACTCCCTGCAGATGATCGCCGATCCCGAGGCCGTGCAGGAACGTCGCAGATCCCACATCGGGGTCAGCGCCCTTCGCTCCCGCAAAGGGATCCGACCCCGCCCGTTACCCCGGCAGCTGCAGTTCCGCCCGCAGGCCGCCGCCCTCGCGGTTGTGCAACCTCAGCGAGCCGCCCAGCGACTGTGCCAGCTGCACCGCGATGGCCAGGCCCAGGCCAGTGCCGCCTGTATCGCGGTTGCGCGAGCTTTCCAGCCGATGGAACGGCGCCAGCACTGCCTGCAGCTGGCCCTCGGGAATGCCAGGGCCACGGTCGGAAATGCTGATCCACACTCTGCCGGCGTCATCACGGCCCGCCTCGACCTCGGCGGCACCCGCGTAACGCAACGCGTTGTCGACCAGATTGCCGACCACCCGGCGCAGCGGCTGCGGCCAGGTCTGCACGACCAGTCCAGCGGGCGCGCCGCCACTGACCGGCTTGCCCATGTCCTCGTAATCGCCGACCACACTGGCCAGGAACGCGCCCAGGTCCATCGACACCGGCGCGCCACTGGCGACGTGGCTGCTGCGCGCATAGGCCACGCCCTCACGCACCAGTTGACCCAGGTGGTCGAGGTCGTCCAGCAACCGCTGCTGGATGCTGTCTTCAGGCAGGGTCTCCACCCGAAGCTTCATGCGCGTGATGGGGGTCTGCAGGTCATGCGAGATCGCGGCCAGGATCTGCAGGCGCTCACTGACATGGCCACGAATGCGTGCCTGCAGTGCGTTGAGCGCAGCCGCCGCGCCGCCCACTTCCGCCGGGCCATCTTCAGGCAGTTCGGGCCCGTCCTTGCCCGGCTGCAGATGCTCCACCGCATGCGACAGCTGCTGCAGCGGGCGCATGGCCAGGCGCACCGCCAGCCACGCGCACACCAGTAGCAGCGCCAGCTGCACCAGCAACACGGCGGGCAGCCAGCGCGCCAGCGGCAGGCCCGACGGGGTGACTTCGATGGTCAAGGGGGTGCCGTCGTGCAGGCGCAGTTCCACCTCGAACCGCTCCGGCAGGCGAGCCACCTGGCGTGCCTGCAACGGATAGCGGTGCTGCAGGCTGTCGTCGATGATCGCGGTGACCTGGCGTGCACGATCGGTCTGCAGCCCGGGTCCTGCGGCGGCCGGGCGCAGCAGGTAACGGTAGGTGCGCCGCTCCAGCCGCGGCACCCAGGCCGCGCGCTGGCCTGCGGGCAGGTGCTCCAGCAGCGCGACACTCACGGCCACGTCTTCATCGAGGTTGCGCAGCATCATGCTGCGGGTGGACTGGTAGCGTTCGAAGAACAGCAAACCGAAAGACAGTGCGTGGGCCAGCGCCAATCCACCCAGCAGCACCAGCAGCAGCCGCGCCGACAGCGTGCGCGGCCAGCGTGGACGGCGTGCGCCGGTGTTCATTCGTCCGGCCCCAGCAACTGCACCGGCACGCTGAACACATAGCCTTCGCTGCGCACGGTCTTGATGTAGGTCGGCTCGCGTGCGTCGTCACCCAGGCGCTGCCGCACGCGGCTGACCAGCAGATCGATCGAGCGGTCGAACAGTTCGGCATCGCGGCCCTGGGTGAGGCTGAGCAGCTGGTCACGGCTGAGCACCCGATTGGCGTGATCGAGGAACACGCGCAACAGGCGGAACTCGGCGCCACTGAGCGGATGCGCGGTGTCCTGCGCATCCAGCAGATGGCGTGCGGTGGTGTCCAGGCGCCACTCGCCGAAGGCCAGCTGGCGACCTGCTTCGCTCACCTGCAGATTCGGCGGCAGCATCTGCGTGCGGCGGATCACCGCATTGATGCGTGCCAGCAGTTCGCGCGAAGAGAAGGGCTTGGTCACATAGTCATCAGCGCCCATTTCCAGGCCGATGATGCGGTCGGTCTCGTCGTCGCGGGCGGTCAGCAGCACCACCGGCACCGCACGATGCTTGCCGGCGCGCAGGTTGCGGCACAGGCTCAGGCCGTCCTCGCCCGGCATCATCACGTCCAGCACCACCAGATCCACGGCATGGGTATCCATCAGCGCGCGCATGGCACGGCCACCGTCGGCCTGGCTCACGCGCAGGCCGTTGCGCTGCAGGTAATCGGCCAGCATCTGGCGGATCTCGCTGTCATCGTCGACGACCAGGATATGCGGTACGTGGTTCATTGCGTTCTCGATGAAGACGGAGGTCAGGGCCGCGCTGCGCGGCCATGGTAGCGCGGCTCAGGGGTTGGCCAGCAGGCGCTGGATCTCGCTTTCGGTACGTGCGTAGTCGCCCTCGCCGTAATGGCGGTAGACCACCCGCCCCTGACGGTCGAGCAGGTACAGCGCGGGCCAGAAGCGGTTGCGCCAGGCGTTCCAGATCCGGTACTGGTTGTCCTGCACCACCGGCCAGGTGATGTCCAACCGTGCGATGGCCTTGCGCACGTTGCCGGGCAACCCTTCATAGGCGAACTCCGGCGTATGCACGCCGATCACCCTCAGGCCCTGCGACGCATAGCGTGCATGCCACTGGTGGACATGCGGCGCCACGTTGAGGCAGTTGCGGCAGGTGTAGGTCCAGAACTCGACCAGCACCACCTGCCCCCGCAACTGCTTCAGTGTGAGCGGTGGGCTGTTGTGCCAGGGCCCGCCACCGTCGAACCCCGCCATCGGTTCTGCATCGAGCGGTTGCGCGCCGGCATCCGCGCCGGGCCAGGCCATCAACAGCGCAGCCCCACCCAGCACGCCCATCAGCAACGGCAGCACGTACGCACGCAGGCCGGCCATCGCTCAGCCCCCCTGCTCGGCCAGCGGCAGTTCCGCCGGCTTCACCCCCGCCGCTTCCAGGATGCTGTCGGCCACCTGCGCCGGATGCGAAAGCAGCGACACATGGCTGCTGCCGATCGATTGCAGCTGCGCGCCAATGCGACGTGCGGTGGCGGCCTGCAGCTGCGGCGACAGCATGCGATCGTCACGGCTGAGCACGTACCAGCTCGGCTTGCTGCGCCACGCCGCAACGTTCACTACTTCGCCCAGCGCGCTGGCCTTCAACGGGACCTGCGTGCTGTACAGCAGTGCGGCCGACTTCTTCATCACGTCCGGCGCGAAGTCCTGGGCGACAGCGTCAGCCGGCAAGGTCAGGTAGCCGTCCCTTTCCTGCAGGCGGGCCAGGCCCGGACCGACCGGGAAGCCTTCGCCCTGTTGCGCCGAAGACTGCCCCGCATCCGGTGCGAAGGCCGCCACGTACACCAGCGCCTGCACCTTCGGGTCATTGCCCGCTTCGGTGATGACCGTGCCACCCCAGCTGTGGCCGACCAGCACCACCTTGCCGGGCGCGGCGGCAATCGCGCGGCGGGTGGCGGCGACGTCGTCGGCCAACGAGGTGAGCGGATTCTGCACGGCCACCGCCGGCAGCTTCCAGTCATGCAGGGTGCTGATGACCTTGCTCCAGCTGGAGCCATCAGCGAACGCGCCGTGCACCAGGATGACGGTGGGCGGTGCAGCGGTATCGGCCTGGGCAGCGAAGACAGGGGCGGCGGCGGCAAGGGCGAGAGCGGCGGCCAGCAAGGAGGTACGGATCATGTGGGGCACTCCGGAGTTGGGAGTGGCCATTTCCGCCTGCCGGTGTATCGGCGCTGTTTCTCCGCAGCGCGGAGTTGTACCGGACTGTAGGGCGCAGGCGGGTTTCTACAGTGGGATACATTCGCGCGCCGGTCCTGGCCGGGCGCTACCGGGTGGGTATCGCTCCCCGCACGCGCGCGCGCAACGCCCCGATGTGCATCCACGCATCGTCTTTGTATCGGACTGTACGAAACCCCGGCCGCGGCCACAGTCGCTGACAAAACCCCGGGCAACGGCACACGTTGCCGATACCTGCGCCGCCTGGAATGGCTTCCATCGACCACTGGCCCGCAGGACACCACCATGATCAGCACCGCTTCTTCCGTGTATACCCCCCGCCTGGACGCCGTCGGCCGCTGGCTCTCGCCATTGGCGTTGCGCACCCTGCTGGCCTGGGAGTTCTTTGAATCCGGCCGCGAGAAGCTGGGCGGCCAGAACTGGTTCGACGACCTGGAAGGCCGCTTCCCGTTCCCGTTCTCCGCCCTGCCCGCATCGCTGAACTGGCAGCTGGCGACCTGGCTGGAACTGGTGGGCGCGGTGATGCTGCTGCTCGGCCTGGCCACGCGCTCGGTGGCCTACGTCTTCTGGATCCTCACCATCGTTGCCATCGCCGCCGTGCACTGGCCCGACCAATGGAACGGCCTGGGTGAACTCTGGCAGGGCTACGCGATCACCGACCAGGGCTACGGCAACTTCAAGCTGCCACTGCTGTTCCTGGCCATGTTGCTGCCGCTGATCCTCAACGGCGGTGGCGCGCTCAGCGTGGACCGGCTGTTGGCCGGCTCACAGCATGCCGCTGTCGGCAATGACGGCCTGGGCTGGGGCGTCAGCCTGATCGCCCTGCTGCTGCCGGTTGCCGCGCTGCTGCCCGGCATCGGCTTCGGCGGTGCCCTGCTCGGCGGCGTGCTGCTGCTGGGCTATCTGCTGCGCCGTCGCCACGCCGCCTGAGCTGAATCCCCTGTTCCCGCGCCTTTCGCTTTCCGTCGCCTCCTCGGCGGCGTCCATCCCGCACGCCCCGCGTGCTTTCCCAAGGAGTCATCACCATGTCCATCTCGACCAGGAACACCCCCTCCTCCCGCCTGCCGCGCATCGGTGCCATCGGCATTGCCCTGGCCGGTGGCCTGCTGCTGGCCGGCCAGGCCGCCGCGGTCCAACCGCTGGCGATCAGCGCGGTGGCCATGAGCGCCGCCGCCGAAGGCAAGTGCGGTGAAGGCAAGTGCGGGGCCAACAAGGCCACCACCGGCAAGCCCGCCGGCAAGGCCAAGGTGGCCGAGGGCCAGTGTGGCGAAGGCAAGTGCGGCGACGCCTCGTTTGCCCGCACCGACCGCGACCACGACGGCAAGGTCTCGCGTGCCGAGTTCAACGCTGTGGCCGCCAAGCGCGCCGCCGAGTTCGACCGCATCGACACCGACCACGACGGTTACATCAGCGAGCAGGAAGCGCACGACTACCTGCGCAGCGTCTACACCGCCAACGGCAAGCCGATGCCGAAGGGCCTGTTCTCCCGCGTTGCCGATTGATCGACGTTCACCCGGCGCCGCCTTCAAGGCGGCGCTCTCTGTGGAGCATCCGCCATGTCCCTGCCCCTGCCCACCCATGCCGCCGGTCTTGGCCTGCGCCGTGGCCTGATCGACGAACTGCTGGCAATGCCGGCCGGAGCCATCGACTTTCTCGAAGTCTCCCCCGACAACTGGATCGGCGTCGGCGGCGCACACGGCGCCGCGCTGCGCCAACTCAGCGAGCGCCACCCCTTGACCTGCCACGGACTGTCACTGTCGCTGGGCGGTCCTGATCCACTGGACCGCACCCTGCTGGCACAGACCCGGGCCTTCCTCGACGTGCACCAGGTGCAGCTGTACAGCGAACACCTGAGCTACTGCGCCGCCGGCGGCCATGTCTACGACCTGCTGCCGCTGCCGTTCACCGCCGAGGCCGTTCACCATGTCGCCGGTCGCATCGCCCAGGTGCAGGACATGCTGGGCCGACGCATCGCCGTGGAGAACATCTCCTACTACGCCGTTGCCGGCGCGGACATGAGCGAGATCGACTTCATCAACGCCGTGCTCGCCGAAGCCGACTGCGACCTGCTGCTGGACGTCAACAACGTTTTCGTCAACGCCTGCAACAACGGTTATGACGCCTTCGAATTCCTGGCCCGCGTGCCGGCCCACCGCGTCGCCTCGCTGCACGTAGCGGGCCACTTCGATGAAGACGATGGCTTCAAGATCGATACCCATGGTGCGCCGGTGAAAGGCGTGGTCTGGGCACTGTTGCGCGAGGCCTATGCGCGGGTGGGCGTGCGCCCCACGCTGCTCGAACGCGACTTCAACTTCCCCCCGCTTGCCGAATTGCTGGCCGAGGTCGGGCAGATCCGCCAGGCGCAGGCCGAGGCACGTTGGCCCGAGGTGAGCCATGGCTGAGTCGCTGGCTACCCTGCAACGGCGCTGGGCCGATCATGTGCGCGACCCTGCAAAGACCGCACCCGATGGCATCGAGGCGCGGCGGATGGCGGTCTACTGCCGCCTGTGCATTGACAGTCTGGACAGCCTGCTGGCGGGCAGCCTGCCGCGGCTGAAGTCGCAGCTGGGCGATGCCTGCTGGCGCAACACCGTCGAGCACTACTACGCGAGGCACGCCTGCCGCACGCCGTTGTTCCCGCAGATCGCGGGCGAGTTCGCGGCCTGGCTGGCGGTGCAGGACACGCTGGCGCTGCCGGGCTGGGCAGCGGAACTGGCGCACTACGAGAGCACGCAGCAGTCGCTGCACATTGAAGCGCGTGACGGCGGGCGGCCGCTGCAGCGCGCTCCCGTAGGCAATGATGTGCTGGCGGTTTCGCCGTTGGTGCGGGTGCTTGGCTACCAGTGGCCAGTACATGAGGACCGGGCGCTGGAGCCGGTGTTGAGCACGGCTCCCACGCTGCTGGTGATCCGGCGCCTCGCCGATTTCAGCCTGCAGACCGAGGGACTGTCACCGCTGGCCTACGCGCTTCTGTCGGTGTTCGGTGACGACAGCGCGTCGGTGGATGAAGCACTGCAGCTGCTGTCCGAAACACATGGCGTGGCAGCGGACGCATTGCGCATGGCCTGCGTGCCTGTTCTGGGCGAGCTGTGCGCGGCGGGCGTGCTGGTTGCATTGCCTGCTTTCTGAAGCTGCCGGCCAGCGGCCGGCACTACCCCTTCCTTGGCCGGCCAGCGGCCGGCACTACCCGTTCCTTGACCGGCCAGCGGCCGGCACTACCGTCCCCCTACTTCGAGGTCTCATCATGGCTCCTTCCAACACGTCCTTCCTGCATGGCTGGCGCCTGTTCGTGGCCGTAGCGGTGGTCCTGATCGCCTTCGCGCTGGCGGCCTTCGCCCTGTATCCCGATGCAGCCGAAGGCAGCCGAGCCGCGATCCGGGTCACTGCGCGCACGTCGTTCCTGCTGTTCCTGGCAGCGTTCACGGCATCGTCGTTCGCCAGCCTTCTGCCCGGCCCGTTCACCCGCTTCCTGCTGCGCGAACGGCGCATCATCGGCCTGTCCTTCGCGTTCTCGCACCTGTTGCATGCAGTCGCGATCACCAGTTTCGGCGTCCTCAACCCGGCGTTCTGGCCAGCACGATCCGCACTGGCCAACCTCCCGGGCACGGTGGGCTACATTGCCATCCTGGCGCTGGCCATCACCTCGCACCGGGGGCTCGCCCGGCGCATGGGACCCACCGCCTGGCGTCGCCTGCACGTCACCGGCATGTGGATCATCGCGGCGGTGTTTACCTACTCGTACTTCAAGCGCGTTCCGGGCAACTTCTGGTATGCGGTGCCGTCGGCGCTGCTGTTCACCGCCTTCGTGGTGCGCTGGATTGCCAAGCGGGCGCAGGCGCTGCGCCGAAGTGCGCATGTGCGGCCGCCGCTGCGGGCGGCCTGAGGGGCTGGGGCCAGATGCCTTTACCTGCGGGAATGGGATCTGACCCCCACTTCAGGTCAAGGCGCGCGGCGCAGCGTGATCAGGGTGATCTCCGACGGCACACCGATGCGCGCCGGGAAACCTGCCCAGAGGCCCGCACCGTTGCTCACGTACAGTGTCATCCCGTCCACGTCGTAGCGGCCGGAGACATAGCCGCCGTTGGCTCGTTTCACCAGCTGGTCCATACCAAAGATCTGCCCGCCGTGGGTATGCCCGGACAATTGCAGCTTCACACCGCGCGCGGCAGCTTCACGCGCATTGCGCGGGCGGTGATCGAGCAGGATCACCGGTGCAGAGGGATCGGCGCCGGCCAGCGCGGTTTCCAGATCCGGCAGCGGCAGGCCATAGCGTGCCGCCACCGGATCGGTGACGCCGGCGATGGTCAGCGCAGCATCGCCGCGCCGCACCTGCAGGTGGCTGTTCTCCAGCACCTGCATGTGCAGCGCGCGGAACGCCTGCATCCACGCCTGGTACTGCGCGTAGTACTCGTGGTTGCCGGTGATGGCGACGACGCCGTCCGGCGCCCGCAGGTCCGCGAGCGGGCGCGCGTCGTCACGGCGGGCCTCGACACTGCCGTCGATCAGATCGCCAGTGATCACGATCAGGTCCGGTGTCAGTGCGTTGCTCTCGTCCACAACCCTGCGCACCCAGTCGCCGGTCAGCAGGCGGCTGGCATGGATGTCGGTCAGCTGCAGCACGCGATAGCCGTCGAACGCAGCAGGCAGATCCTTGATCGCCACGTCGATCTGCCGAGGCTGGGGCACGGCCATGCCCTGGCTGATGCCATAGCCACTCACAAGCAGCGCCAGCAGGCTGGCCAACGGCCGCAGCTTCGAGGCGCGCAGGACCGATGCGATGCGCGGCCAACGCAGCAGGCGCGAAAGCAGCAGGCCGGCATCCAGTACCAGCATCATCAAGGCCAGCAGCAGTACCGCCGTGGAGCCGGTGGCCAGAACGGCGATGGCCAGCTTCGGGATCTCTGGCGAGGCCATCGTGCCCCAGAAGGTGGCGACGATGCGCAGCTGCACGGCAACGCCCACCAGCAGCAGCGACAGCACGACCTTCATCCAGATGGGCATGCGCAGTGGCCAGAACAGGCGCCAGGCCACATACAGGCCCATCAACAAACCGATCGTACTCAGCACTGCAACCATCCAGGAAAGAAAGCGGGCCCACCATGGTGACGGCTGCCGGCCGTGTTGTGTAGCGCCGAGCCCATGCTCGGCTGCCCAGGAAGCCGTCGAGCATGGCTCGACGCTACAGAACCCCGATCGCGCATGGCTCGACGCTACGGATGCCCCCGGCGCTCCACCCGCAGGCGGGCGATGCGACGCTTCTCCATCGCCAGTACGGTGATGCGAACATCCGCAATCTCCACCGCGTCACCGATGTCCGGCAGGCGCCCCAGACGCTCCAGCACCAGGCCGGAGATGGTCATGTAGTCGGCACTGCGCGGCAGCGATACGCCGGCCAGCCGCTGCAGGTCGTCCAGAGTCAGCGCACCATCGGCCTCCCACTGGTCCTCGCCCTGCGCGACCACGCCATAGCGCTCGTCCTGGGTATCGACCAGGTCACCGGCAATGGCCGCCAGCAGGTCGTTGGCGGTCACCAGGCCTTCCACGCTACCGTACTCGTCCACCGCCACCGCCAACGGCACCGGGTGCTGGCGGATCAGTTCCAGCGCCTGCAGCGCGCTGGCACTGGACAGCACGTACTGCGGCTCGCGCAGGTTGCCTTCCAGCTGCAGCGGCCTGCCCTGCAGCAGGTCGGCCAGCAGGTCGCGGCTCTGCACCACGCCACGCAGGCTGTCCAGGTCGCCATCACCCACCAGCAGGCGGGTGTGCGGCGACGCCACCAGGCGTGCCACCACATCCTCCTGCCCACGGGCCAGGTCGATCCACTGCACGTCGGCACGCACCGTCATCACGCTCGACACCGGGCGATCAGCCAGCCCCAGCACGCTGCGGATCATCTCGTGCTCCGCCGGCTGCAGGCGCTCTTCGGCATCGACGTGTTCGTCCGCGCTTTCGTCGTCGTGGCCATTGGCCGGGCGCGCGCCCAGCATGCGCAGCACGGCGTCGGCGGTGCGCTGGCGGAACGGCTGGCGGCGCTCGTTGCGCTCACGGTTGAAACGCACCCACTGGTTGAACGCCTCGACCAGGATCGAGAAGGCAATCGCCGCGTACAGGTAACCCTTCGGAATCTTGTAGCCCAGGCCCTCGGCCACCAGGCTGAAACCGATCATCAGCAGGAAGCCCAGGCACAGCACCACCACCGTGGGATGCTTGTTGACGAAGCGCGTCAGGGGCTTGCTGGCCAACAGCATCAGCGCCATCGCGATGGTCACGGCGGCATACATCACGCCCAGGTTGTCGACCATGCCCACCGCGGTGATCACCGAGTCCAGCGAGAACACCGCGTCGAGCACCACGATCTGTGCCACCACCATTGCGAAGCTGGCGTAGACCTTCTTGCCATCCTCGTGGTGTTCGCGGCCTTCCAGCCGTTCGTGCAGCTCCATGGTGCCCTTGAACAGCAGGAACAGGCCACCGCCCAACAGGATCAGGTCACGCCCGGAGAAGCTGTGGTCGAACAGCGTCAGCAGCGGCTCGGTCAGTTTCATGATCCACGCCAACGCCGCCAGCAGCACCAGCCGCATCAGCAAGGCCAGCGCCAGGCCGATTACCCGCGCGCGGTCACGCTGGTGCGGCGGTAGCTTGTCGGCAAGGATCGCGATGAACACCAGGTTGTCGATGCCGAGAACGATCTCCAGCACGACCAGGGTTGCAAGGCCCATCCAGATCGAGGGGTCAGCCAACCATTCCATTTCAGGTCCGTTTCGTCAGTAGGTAAGTGAAAAGAGCGACCGCTCAGTCAGCGTCCTGTGCCTGCGCCGGGTCGTGCCCGAGCAGGTCGCCGGGCGTGCACTGCAGCTCGCGGCAGATCGCATCAAGGGTGGAAAAGCGGATGGCGCGCGCCTTGCCGGTCTTCAGGATCGACAGATTGGCCAGGGTGATGTCGATGCGCCCGGCCAGCTCGGACAGGGTCATGCCGCGTTCCTGCAGCATGCGGTCCAGGGTGATGACGATCGCCATCAGATGACACCGTCGAGGTCGTCGCGCATCGCTGCGCCCACGGCGAAGACGCGCGCCAGCACGAACAGCATCAGCACGGCCACCAGGCCAGTGATCGACATACCACCGCCGACCTCCATCCAGGTGAAATCCGGGCCCATCCAGGCCGAATAGGCACCGATCAGGATCGACAGCAGTTCCATTGCCAGCATCAGCCAGGCCATGCGCTGCAGCCGCCGTGCATTGGCGTGGGTGAACGGCCGCTCGCGCGCCGCCGACTTCAGCAGCCTCAGCAGATGGCGCAGGAACAGCAGGCACAGCACCAGCAGCGCGATGATCGCGCCCAGGCCCAGGCAGAAGTGCAGGAACAGATCATTGCCGTGCGCGGCAGCGGCCTCGGCGTCATGCACGCTGTCGAGCAGCCAGCGACGGTCGTGGGCGACCAGCGGCACCGCCAGCAGTGCGGCCAGGATGCCCAGCCAGCACATCGCCCGGACGGCCTGTACGCCGGCCTGGGCCAGGGCAAACAGGCCTCGCGCGGGTCTGGCGCGGGCGGGACGAGCGGTCAAGCGGCCTCCGGTGTTGGGGTGGACGCGCCGCCCCGGGATGGATTTATCGATAAACGATATATTACACGCTGCGTGAAAGGCTGAACCGCAGGCGTGGCTCCTGTCAGGGCCCGGGCGCGCCCCGCTCCAGCATTGCCTCACCCGGCGTCGCAGAGGCCATCGCCTGCACGCCGGCATCGGCGGCCTGCCGCGTGACCAGGCGGAAGCGCACCTGCAGCTTGCCCTGCCCCGGGGTGGCCCAGCCGTACTGGATGGCCACCTGATCGGCCGACAGCGGCCCACGTCCCGGCAGCGAGCGCACCTGCAACGGCATCGGCGCGGCCTGCACCAACCGGGCGAATCCCTTCTGCACGACCGCCGCGTCGGCCTTCTCGGCGTAGACCGTGCACGTGCCATCGTCAGCCCAGCTCACCGCATAACGGCCACTGGCCAGGGGCACCATCCAGGCCACACCCGATTGCCCCTGCAACAGCGTGGCGGCTTCGGCGGGCTGCAGCGGCGACAGCCCATTCGATTCCATCAGCGACTGCAACCGCGCCGGGGCCCCGATGTGCTGCATGCAGGCGGTATCGAACAACTCGCTGAAGGGATCCTGCGCCGGAGCCTTGGCCTTGGGCGTGCGCGCGGGTTGCGCCGCCGCCAGGGTGGGCAGCAGGGCCAAAGCCAGCCAGAACGCAGGACGCATCGGGATTCCACGCTACGGAAAACAGCAGGGAGGATGGCAAAGCCCGGGCGTGCCGCGCAATGGGTCATGGCTTGACAGCCGCCACCGGCGGGAGGAGTATCAGTTAACGAATTAGTTAATTAGCTCGCCATGGACCGCATCTTCGAAGCCCTTGCCTCCACCGCCCGCCGGCAGATCCTGGCCTATCTCAGTGCCGGCGAACTCAGCGCGGGCGAGCTGGCCGAGCGCTTCGACTTCAGCAAGCCGGCGTTGTCCAGCCACCTGCGCATCCTGGAGGAAGCCGGACTGATCGAACGCGAGAAACGCGGCCAGTTCGTGTACTTCAGGCAGGTACCCGACCGTTTGGCCAACACGTTGTTCTCGTGGGCGGCCGAAGTCTGCCCGGTCGGCGGCCCGCTCAAGCGTGAAGCCCGCGCCCGTCGCAAGGCCCCCGCCCGCTGATCCGCCCCGCCAAGGAGCATGACGATGCCTGGTTCGACCCGCGATCGCCGTTCGTTTCCAGCAGTGCAGCTTCCGGCACAGGACGGCGGCAGTCCGACCGAAGTCACCCTGATCGCGCAGCTCGGCATCGGTGCCGGTGACGCGCTGGTGAGTGACGCCGGCCAGCGTCAGCGCCACCACCCGGCGTTCATCGATGCGTTGGATGAACCTTCGGCGCGACTGGGTGGCATGCACCTGCAGCACGGGGATGCCTCCTCGCTGTACAGCTTCACCGTCGGTGCCGGTGGCCATCCGTTTCATCGCCATGCAGGCCCGCGCATGTTCACCGCCATCGCCGGCAGCGCGGGAGCCGAGCTGCGTTTCGCCACCGCCTCCGACACGCAGCTGGCAGCAGATCCCGGTGCCTTCGCGCGCACGCTTCGGCGCATCCGCATCCCACCGGACTGCCTGTTTACCGTGCGCTTCGGCGGCGGCACCTGGCACCAGTTCGCGTCGAACCATCCTGCACATCCCGCGCTGTTCGCGTTGTCCTGCCACAGCAATGAACTGGCCGGCGCGATGAGCGAGCAGGCGCGTGCACAGGTGCAACGCAATGCCGCCGATATCCCCAGCCTGACCGAGGTGCTTCCGGAATCGCACTGGCCTTCGGGCACTTCGCTTGCGGCGGCACCGCTGTTGCAACTGTCGCTGCAGGCGGCGCCTCCCAGCCTGTGCGCACACCTCTGCGCGCGTACCCGTGCCCTGCTCGGCCCGCAGCGCCGCATCCCCATGCGGCCGCTGCACGGGTTCGTCGAACGTGCCACACCGGCCTATCCCATCCGTTCGCGGCCCGCCGCCACCGATGGCCTGCTGCCCACAGCGCTGCCGCACAGCCACTACCAGGACCTGACCACCCTGTGCCTGGAACCCTCGCAGGTGGTCCACCGCTCCGCGTCGGCACTGCTGGCCGATGTACTGGACGGCTTCCTGCGCAATCCGCCCAGCGGCGTAGGCCATCTGATGGCGCTGCGAAACCGACTGGTGGCGCCGTTGCGGTTGCGCACGTCGCCGCTGGGATGCCCGGTGTCGTCACTGCTGTCCACCGATCGCAGCCGGTTGTTCGCTGGTCGATTTCCGGTGCTGGATTCGCACATCGATACGCAGGACAACGACGCCGAGGTCCTGCTCGGCGCCGACGATCGGCACCTGCGTTTCCGCAGCAGCGTGCGCGTGCAGCGGCGTAGCGATGGACATGTCGAGATCAGCCTGGGCTCTCGCGTGCAGACCTTCAATGCGTTCGGCGGCATGTACATGGCACTGATCGACGCCGGGCACCGGCACTATGTCGCGCCGGCACTGCTGCGGCGTGCGGTGGAACACGCCTTGGCACCGGAGCTGGCCAATGTTGGGGATCCGGCAGCACACCCTGCGAACTGCTGACCCTGGAACACGACGCGCCGGGCCCTGCACGGTTCCGCTCAGATAACGATTTCGCCCTCGTCCTCGCCATCCCAGTAGTGGATGCGGCTGGCGCGCACGTGAATCAGCACCAGTCCCGGTGTATCCACGCCCTGTTCGAACCATCGCTCCAGGTCCTTCACCCAGTGCTGGCTCATCGTGGCCCGGTCGCGCACCAGCGCTGCCCTTCCCTGCACGTGCACGAACAACGGTGGCTTGCCCAGCAGCGACTTGCTGCCGGAAAAACCCAACGCGACGGCGGGGTCAGCTTCAATCTCGCGCACCATGTCGGTGTCTTCGGTGGTGAAAAACCAGCTGTCACCGTCATAGTCCACGTCGCCGTTGTTGCTCATCGGACGACCGGCAATCTCTCCGCCGGCGTGGGTCTGCAGCATCGTGAAATCGATGCCGGCCATTTTCCTGGACAGTTCAGGCAGGGTGAGCTGGGTCATGTCGTCGTCCCTCGTCGGATGGAGTCCCAGCGTCTGCGCAGAGCGGTGACCGAAGCGTGGATGGGCAGTTGCGACCTCTTCACAGAAAACGCGATAGGGCTCATGGCACGTGTGTGACGCATTCCTCACCACCACATCCGCGTTAACAGCGGATGGAGGAACGGTCCTCCACGCCGCGACACGCCTCTAACAGGGCATTGCCCGAGAATCGCGCAACCTCGCGATGCATCCGGCATGGCCGCCGGCATCACCGGGGCTCCCCTCCGCAACCGCATGGCCCCCACATGGACCTGTTCGCCTGGCTCGCGTTCGGCTGCTACCTGTTGACGTTCTTCATTGTCTCGCTGTTTGCTGCGGCCTACCTGAAACGCTCGGACTTCATGCCCTACCACGGCCAGGCCGTGGGCCTGCCATGGAAGGAGGTCGAACCGCGCATGCAGTTGCTGCTGATGGCACTCATCCGCGTGGTCGGCGCCGGTTGGATCGCACTGGCCGGCGCCGGCGTGATGCTGGCCTGGCTGATCTTCTTCGGCGGACACTTCGCGCTGCCGCAACTGCTGGCCTTCCAGTTGTTCTGCCTGGTCGCCACCGTGCCGCCGGTACTGGTCGCTTCCGGCGTGCGGCGACGCACCGGTGCGCGTACACCGGTGCCCGCCGGCGCCGCGGTGGTGCTGCTGTCGGTCATCGGATTCGTGCTGGCCCTGTTGGCACTGTCCTGATGCGTGCTCCCTCCTATCCCTCCATCGAGGCTCCCATGAATCCCGAATCGATCTTCTACAGCGTGGTCAACGGTGATCTGCCGCCCTCCCAGGCGGGCACCCTGCTCGGCTGGCGATTCGTCGACTACGACGACGCACTGCGCCGCATCCATGTCGAGTTCGACGCCGGGCCGATGCTGACCAACCCGATGAGCAACGTGCAGGGAGGCTTCCTGTCGGCGATGCTGGATGACTGCATGGGGCCGGCGATCTACGCCACACTGCCCGCCAACCGCATCGCGGTCACGGTGGAATCCAAGACCAGTTTCGTCAGTCCGGCACGACCAGGGCGCATCATCGGTTGGGGCGAAGTCGAGCACAGCAAGGGGAGCATCGCCTTCACGCGTGGCTGGCTGACTGACCCGGCAGGCAACGTACTGGCCACCGCCACCGCCACCTTCCGGGTGGGTGCGCTGCGCTGGCGTGGATTATCGGTACCACGTCCGATCGCGCGCCGGATGATCGCGCGGACGCTGCGGCGGGTGCATGCACGCATCGGCTGACGCATGCCCTCAACGCGTGATGCGACCGCCACCCGCCACCCGTACCCGATCACGCCCCTGCGCCTTGGCCCGGTACATGGCCGCATCGGCGGCACGCAGCAGGGTGCGCCAGCCCAGCGCGTCGGTGCCGCCCTCGGCCACGCCGAAACTGGCGGTCACCCGCAGCACGGTGCCGCCGGCCAGCGCGATGTCCATCTGCTGCAGGGCCAATCGCAATGACTCGGCCAGCTGGCGGCCACCGGCCAGATCACCGTCGGCCAGCAGCACCAGGAATTCCTCGCCGCCATAACGGGCGATGCTGTCGCTGCGGCGCAGGTGGTGCCGCAACAACTGCGCCACCCGCACCAGCACTTCGTCGCCGGCATCATGGCCATGGCCATCGTTGATCGCCTTGAAGCGATCCACGTCCAGCAGGATCACCACGGCGCTTGCATCGCCCCCCGCGTGTCTCTGCTGCACCACCTCATCCAGCGCGCGCCGGTTCAACAATCCGGTCAGCTCGTCGGTGCCAGCGAGCTGGCGCAGCTCGCTGGTCAGTGCCGAGCGCTCGCGCGATTTCTCACGCAGTACTTCGATGGCGTCGAACAAGCGCTGCATCTCGGCCAGCGGGTGGGTGACATGCTGCTCCGGACCGGGTGCATCCGACGCAAGCTGGATCACCTGCGTCTGCGCCTGCAGCAACGGCTGCAGGATCTGCCGGTGGGCAATGCGCAATGCCACGCCCAGCACCACCAATGTGCCCAGCGCGGTCGCCACCAGCACGGCCAGGCGCATGGCCTCGCGATTGCGGGTGCGTTCAAAGCGGGCGATGGACACGCTCAGGTAGCCATCACGCAGCGCCTCAAGCGACTGCAGGGTCGGCACGTAGCGCGTGGTGAATTCGGCGGCGGTCCATGGCGGCGGCAGGCCTCGGCGGCCATCTTCGATCAACTGCTCGATCATCGGCAGCGATTCGCCGAAGAACTGCCGACGCGCCATGTCCCAGTGCCATGACAATTCCGGGTCACTGCGGAACACCGACTCGTGGCTGCCCGCCAACCGCCACAGCTCCAACAGGCGACCCTCGGTCTGCAGTGCAGCGCGTACCTGTTCCTCCCGCCATGCCCCTGGCACCGCCACCGGCGCCATCACATTCGAGGCCAGGCGGCCACCATGCTCGCGAAGATCGATCAGCACCTGGCCCTGCATCGCCGGAATCGCTGCTTCACGGTCGGCGCTGACCAGCACGTTGATCTGTGCCGAGGTCAGCAGGTGCAGGCGATCGACCACGGCGAACATGCCACTGATCGCACGCTCCACCTCCTCCACGCGGCGTGCGTCATGGGGTTGCGCCACGACCCGGTCGACCGCAGCCCGCGCCGATTGCAGGCGACGTTGCGCGTCGGCCAGCAGCCCATGCTCGTCGACCACTCCCGGATCAGCCTTGAACACGGTGTCCAGCTGCAGCAGGGCAGCGTCGACCCGCTTGCGCGCGGCCGCCAGCTGCGCGGCCAGCGGTGCCTGCTCGGCCGCATCGGCCGGGTCGGCCCCCAGCAGGCTGTTGGCGGGGCCGCGTTCGGCCGACACCAGGTTGGCCAGGTCGAAGGTCTGCCGCAGCTGGCGCAGGCTGGCCAGGTTGTCCTCGGCGGCCGTGAAGCGCAGCGTGCCCTGCACCAGTGCGATGGCCATCAGCGGCAGCGTACAGACTACGAACAGCCCAGCCAGGATCCAGACCCAGGTCCGCAATCCGATGGGCGACGCCTTGCGGGCCATGCACATTTCCCCTGTAGTGCCGAACACTGTAACGGCCGGCTACACAGGCGCCAAGCCACTCGCGGGCCAACCGTGGCGGTGGGTATACCCTGCCGACCGCGAACGCACCGACAAGGCCGCGCGAACATTCGAACCGGGACAAATACGTCATGCCCAGCCGCGTCAGATCCAGCGCTGGTCGACCAGTTCGCGCTTCACGTAGGCATAGAACACCGGCGCGGCGACCAGGCCCGGCAGGCCGAACGCCGCCTCCATCACCAGCATGGCCAGCAGCAGCTCCCAGGCACGCGCCTGGATCTCGCCACCGACGATGCGCGCATTGAGGAAGTACTCCAGCTTGTGGATCACGATCAGGTACAACAGCGCGGCCACAGCCACATAGAACGAGACCGACAACGCGACGATGCTGATGATGGTGTTGGAGATGATGTTGCCCACCACCGGCAGCAGGCCGGCGATGAAGGTGATCAGCACCAGCGTCTTGGAAAGGGGCAGGTGCACGCCGAACAACGGCAGCACGCCCAGCAGGAAGACGGCGGTGAAAAGGGTGTTGAGCAGGGAGATCTTCACCTGCGCGAACACCACCTGGCGGAACGCGGTGGCCAGGCGGCTGGTGCGCCCGATCAGCTCCTGCGCCAGCGGCCCCATCGTCGGCAGCGGCAGTTCATCGTACAGCGCGATCATCGCGCCCAGCACCATGCCGATCAGTACGCGTACACCCACCTGCACCACCGAGGTACCGGCCACGCCCAGCTGGCGCTGGTGCTCGGCGGCCCAGTCATTCAGCGCCGCACGCAGCGCCGGCATGTCCTCGGGGATATACGGCTGCAGCAGCGCTGGAACCTGGTGGCGCGACGAATTGAGGATATCCATCAGCCGTGCCAGCAGCGCGTCCGGCCCACCGGTCTCGTTGCGGAAGAACGAGGCCACGCCGATGCCGGCCAGCACCAGCGCGCTGATGATGATCGCCGACAACACGATCACCGCGATCGCCCGCGCCCGCCCCGGCGGCAGCTTGCCTTCCACGGTGGACGCCAGCACATGGGTCAGCTGGAACACCAGCAGGCCCGACAGCAGCGTCACCACCAGGCCGAGCTTCAGCGCCAGCCACATGCCCAACAGCATCATCAGCCAGGCCGCGATTCTCGCAACGGGGGGCTTGGGCTGGGCAACGAGGGCGTCTTGCATGGGCGGCGCGTCCGGGCGGGGTGGCCCATGGTAGAGGATTGGCGTGCCGATTCCGCGTGCAGGATGAACGGGCGTTTCGGCCTCGTTCGGCGGCAGCCGTGCCGCACTCACTCACCGTAGCTGGCTGTGTTCTTGCCCTGCCGCTTGGCGTGGTAGAGCGCGCGGTCGGCCAGTGCCAACCAGTCCTCGACACTACCGCCACGCGGCGTCGCGGCAATGCCGATACTCACGCTGAACTCCACGCCCGGCGTGGCCTGCCGCGCGGCCTCCAGCAGGTGCAGGCGCACCCGCTCGGCCACGTGCATCGCATCGACGGGCGCGCAGTCGCGCAGCAGCACCACGAACTCATCGCCCCCCAGCCGCGCGGGCGTATCACCGGGCCGGGCAAAGGTGCGCAATGTCGCCGCGATATGCCGCAGCACCTCATCACCGGCGCGGTGGCCATGCGAGTCATTGATGCGCTTGAAATCATCCACATCGAGCATCAGCAGGCAGGCAAAGCTGCCCAGCCCTTGTGCCTTGTCCAGCGCCTGCTGCGCACGCAGGATCAGGAAGCCACGGTTGGCCAGCTCGACCAGCGGGTCCATCCGGCTGAGCCGCTGCAGCTGACGGTTCTGCGATTTGACCCGGCGCGCCAGCTGCCAGCTGAGAATGCTGAGGCCGATGCCATACACGAACAGGAACGGGACACTCAGCACGATCGTGCGCTGCGAGGTGACCGGCTGGTAAGGGAAGCCGAGCAGCCACCAGGTGAGTGCGAAGCCCAGCAGCAGGGCCAGCGTGGCGCGCATCGCCAGGCGCACGCCACCGGCAGCGATCTTGTCGGCCACCAGCAGCGCGGCGAACAGTGCGCTGGGCACCGCGCTCAACGCCATGAAGGCGATCCAGCCACCGCCGAAGAAGGAGTCGGCCACCATGCAACGGAACTGGACGACCGCCGGCTGGCGGGAGCGCTGGGTCAGCAGCAATGCCAGTGCCGGCCACGCCAGCGCGTTGAGCAGCAGCAGGACCCACGCCAGCCCGCCATCCTGGCGTTCAAGCATGATCGAGGCGATGGGGATCGCTCCCAGTCCATTGCCGACGAAACGCATCCAGCCGATGCGACGTGCCGCGCCAATGCCTTCGACCGCGCCTTCCGCCGAATCGGTGAAGAATGGCATTGCCGCCCCCCTTGCGCGATCGCACCTGCTGCTAAGGCCCTTGCCGGGCTGCCTGCGATGAGTCTGACAGCTTTGCGTCAATTCGGGATCAAGGTTGCACGATATCGCGCGGGCCGGCTGCCACGCTCCGCGGCCCCACCCCGTGGTCACCTGCGTCGGGGCGCAGCCGTCGATCCCCGCACCATCAGGCTGAAATCCAGCGTCTGTTGAAGCGGAACATCCACCTGTTCGATGATGGCGAGCAGCAGGTTGACCGCGCGCGCGCCGATTTCCCGCATCGGCTGCCGGATGGTCGTCAGCGGCGGCGTGAGGTAGCGGGAAGACGCCAGATCATCAAAGCCGACGATGGACAGGTCTTCCGGCACGCGGATGCCCAGCTCCCGGCAGGCCGCCAGGGTGCCCAGCGCCATCTGGTCGCTGAAGCAGAAGATCGCGGTTGGTGCGGACGTGCCGTCCAGCAGCGCCATGGCAGCCGCATGGCCGGATTCCACTGAAAAATCCCCGGGCACGATGCTCAGCTGGCGCAGGCGGCCGCGCGCCTTGCCGGCCGCCCGCACCCCTTCCAGGCGCTGCTGGTGCAGGGGATTGTCCGGCGGCCCACCGACCACGGCGATCCGTTCATGGCCCAGTGCGTACAAGTGCTCCATGACGGCACGTGCGGCGGCGGCATTGTCGATGTGAACACTGGGCAGGCCCAGCGCGGGATCGAACTCGCAGCCGTTGACCACCGGCGCGGCAGCCCCCCTCTGCTGGACAATCTCGCGCGCCGTCGGTGGCAGGCGATGGCCAAGCACGATCATGCCGTCGGCCTCGTTGCGCCGGAGCATCTGCGCGTAGCGCTCCTCGCGGTCGGGCTGGTCCTGCGTATCGCCCAGCAGCACCGCATAGCCGACAGCCTGCGCGGCGTCTTCCGCCCCTTGCAGGATCTGCGCGAAGAACGGGTTGGCGATATCCGGCACCGTGACCAGGATCTTGCCGCTGCGCTGGGTCTTGAGCGTGCGGGCGACCGTGTTGGGCACGTAGCCCAACGCCGCGGCGGCCTGCTCGATGCGCGTGCGCGTGGCCGGCAGCACTTTGTCCGGCCGCGAAAGTGCACGCGACACGGTGCCGGCGGAGACGCCGACGTGCTTTGCGATGTCGTAGATGGTGGCCATGGCGTTAGTTCTCCCGCCCGCTGTGCACTGCACAACAGGTCCTGCGTAAGCCCCTGCTAGGATAATGCAATCGATTGCATCGAAGGCGAATAACGTTGAAGACGCTCAAGGGTCCAGCGCTGTTCCTGGCGCAGTTCATCGGCGACACGGCTCCTTTTGATCGGCTGGACACGCTGGCCGGATGGGCCGCGGGTCTGGGCTATTCTGGCGTACAAGTCCCCACCACGGCGCCCCACCTGTTCGATCTGGCCGAGGCGGCACGCAGCCAGGCGTACTGCGACGACGTCGCCGGCATGCTGGCCGGTCGTGGCCTGCAGATCACCGAGCTGTCCACCCATCTGCAGGGGCAGCTGGTCGCGGTCCATCCGGCCTACGACAGCCTGTTCGACGGATTCGCACCCGCGGACAAACGTGGCGATCCCGCGGCCCGCCAGGCCTGGGCAGTGGAGCAGCTTCTGTTGGCCGCCAAAGCCAGCCAGCGGCTGGGGCTGACCGCGCATGCCACGTTCTCCGGCGCATTGGCCTGGCCCTATTTCTATCCCTGGCCGCAGCGCCCACCGGGACTGGTGGAAGAAGCCTTCGCCGAACTCGGCCGCCGCTGGCGCCCGATCCTCGATGCCTTCGATGCCTGCGGCGTGGATCTCTGCTTCGAGATCCACCCGGGCGAGGACCTGCACGATGGCGCGACCTTCGAACGCTTCCTCGATGTGGTGGATCATCACCCCCGCGCCAAGATCCTGTACGACCCCAGCCACCTGCTGCTGCAGCAGATGGACTACCTGGGTTTCATCGACCGCTACCACGCGCGCATCGGCATCTTCCACGTCAAGGACGCGGAGTATCGCCCCAGCGCAAGCAGCGGCGTGTATGGCGGCTACCAGGACTGGATCGAGCGTCCGGGCCGCTTCCGTTCGCTCGGTGATGGCCAGATCGACTTCAAGGCGATCTTCTCGAAGTTCGCCCAGTACGACTTCCCCGGCTGGGCGGTACTGGAATGGGAATGCTGCCTGAAGCACCCCGAGGACGGCGCACGCGAGGGCGCCGCCTTCATCCGCGACCACATCATCCGCGTGACCGAACGCGCCTTCGACGACTTTGCCGACAGTGGCACGGACGCCGCATCACTGCACCGCATGCTGGGAATCTGAGCCAAGACCGCCCCGGGAGGGCAAGCCATGACGCACGCCATGTCGCGCCTGGGCGCGATGATGTTTCTGCAGTTCTTCATCTGGGGGGCGTGGTTCGTCACCCTCGGAACCTACCTGGTGCAGGGCCCGCTGCAGGCCAGCGCCAGCCAGGTGGCCACCGCCTTCCTCAGCCAGTCCATCGGCGCCATCGTGGCGCCGTTCCTGGTCGGGCTGATCGCCGACCGCTACTTCGCGGCGCAGCGCATCCTTGCGGTGCTGCACCTGGCGGGCGCGGTGCTGATGTGGCTGGCGTCCACGGCATCCAGCTTCAGCATGTTCTCCGCCTGCGTGATGGGCTACATGCTGCTGTTCATGCCGACATTGGCACTGGCCAACAGCGTGGCGATGCGGCACATGCAGTCGCCCGAGAAACAGTTCCCGCTGGTACGCGTGGCCGGTAGCATCGGCTGGATCGTCGCCGGTGTGCTGATCGGCTGGCTGGGCTGGGAACAGGCCCATCGGCTTGAACTCACCTTCCGCATGGCCGCGCTGGCATCGCTGGTGCTGGGCCTGTATGCATTCACCCTGCCGCACACGCCGCCACTGGCACAGCAGCGCGATGCCGGGCTGGGGCAGATCCTGGGGCTGGATTCGTTGCGTCTGCTGAAATCGCGTGCCTATCTGGTGTTTTTCCTGGCGTCCATCGCCATCTGCATCCCGCTGTCGTTCTACTACAACTTCACCAATCCGTATCTCAACGACCTGGGCGTGCGGGGTGCAGCAGGCCTGCAGTCGCTGGGCCAGGTCTCCGAAGTGCTGCTGATGCTGGCCATGCCGTTCCTGTTCGTGCGGCTGGGAGTGAAGACCATGCTGGCGGTCGGCATGGCCGCCTGGGTGGTGCGCTACGCCATGTTCGCCTTCGGCGATGCGGGCAGCGGCTTCTCGCTGCTGGTGATCGGCATCGTGCTGCACGGCATCTGCTACGACTTCTTCTTCGTCACCGGCCAGATCTACACCGATGCGCATGCCGGCCCCGCCGCGCGCAGCAGCGCGCAGGGCTTCATCACCCTGGCTACCTACGGCGTGGGAATGCTGATCGGCACCTTCCTGTCCGGTGCGGTGGTGGAGCACTTCACCACCGAGGCCGGCCCCGACTGGCAGCAGATCTGGCTGTTCCCGGCCGGCGTTGCACTGGTGGTGCTGATCGCCTTCCTGCTGCTGTTCCGCGACCGGCCGGCGGTCGTGGCCACGCCTTCCACGCCCTGAGGACCCGCCCGATGCCCAAGCTTGGAATCGCCATCGTCGGCGCTGGCATGATCGGTGCCGTGCATCGTCGCGCTGCACTGCTGGCGGGCGCCGAGGTACGCGGCGTCGCCGCCTCGTCACCGCAGCGCGCGCATGAGGCCGCGCAGTCCTGGAATGTCCCACGCGCCTATCGGGATATCGAGGAGGTGATCGCCGATCCTCAGGTGCAGGTCGTGCACGTGTGCACGCCCAACCATCTGCACCGCGCCATGGCACAGGCCGCGCTGGAAGCCGGCAAGCACGTGATCTGCGAGAAGCCGCTGGCGACGACGCTGGACGATGCGCGGGCGCTGGCGACACTGGCCGCATCGACCGGATTGGTTGCCACGGTGCCCTTCGTCTACCGCTACCACCCGGTGGTCCGCGAGGCGCGCGCACGCATCGCCCAGGGCGATCTGGGGCCGTTGCACCTGATCCACGGCAGCTACCTGCAGGACTGGCTGCTGGATCCGGCCAGCAACAACTGGCGCGTGGACCCCGCGCAGGGAGGCACGTCGCGCGTGTTCGCCGACATCGGTTCGCACTGGTGCGACCTGGTCGAATGGGTCAGTGGCGAGGGCTTCGCCGAAGTGAACGCGGCGTTCTCCACGGTAATCGCCGAGCGTGGCGCCGTCAGCGGGCAGAGCTTCAGCACGCCAACGGCCGCCAGCGCGATGCAGGCTGTCACCAGCGAAGACGTGGCCGCAGCGATGTTCAGGACCGGCGCCGGCACGCTGGCGTCATTGACGGTCAGCCAGGTCTCGGCCGGACGCCACAACCGCCTCTGGTTCGAGATCGATGGCGCCAAGGCCAGCGTGGTCTTCAACCAGGAGGATGCCGAACGACTCTGGATCGGCCTGCCCGATCAGCGCGAGGAAACCTTCATGCGCGGCCCCGGTGCCGGCAGCGCCGAACAACGCCGCCTTTCCGTGCTGCCGGCCGGGCATGCACAGGGCTACGCCCAGTGTTTCGAGGCGTTTGTCGCCGACACCTATCGCGCCATTGAGGGCGAGCGGCCGCAGGGCCTGCCCACCTTCGAAGACGGCCTGCGCTCGGCACGGATCGTCGATCGCGTCATTGCATCAGCCAGGTCACGTGCCTGGACCACCATCGGTTGAATTCCGGGAGGATCTGTTGATGAAAGCTCTTTTCCGTAGAAGTGCAAGTCTCATCCTGCTGCTCGCTGCCCTGCCCGCCTTCGCGAGCGAAGCCGCCACCACGCAGAAGCCGATCGCGGTGCAGATGTACACCCTGCGCAATGCAGGCTCGCTCGATCAGCAGTTGAAGATCGTCCACGACGCGGGCGTCCGTGCGGTGGAAACGGTCGGTACGCAGAACACCAGCGCCACCGAACTCAAGCAGCTGCTGGACCGGTATTCGATCAAGGCGGTTTCGTCGCACGTGCCACTGGCCGAGCTGCGGGGCAACCTGGATGGTGTGGTGACGTTCAACCGGTCGATCGGCAACAGCACGCTGGTGGTGCCTTACCTGGACCAGAAGGACCGCCCAACCGATGCCGCGGGTTGGACCGCATTGGGCAAGGAGCTGGGCCGCATCGCCAAGCAGGTGCGCGGCAAGGGCATGCGCCTGGCCTATCACAACCACGACTTCGAGCTGGCCGACTTCGACGGCCAGACCGGGCTGGAGCTGCTGTTCGCAGCGGCCGGCCCCGACCTGCAGACCGAGCTGGACCTGGCCTGGGTCGCACGTGCGGGCCTGGACCCGGCGGTGATGCTGGGAAAATTCCGCGGTCGCGTGTTCGCGGTGCACGCCAAGGACAATGCGCCCAAGGGCCAGGCCCAGGACGAAGACGGATTCGCCGCCGTGGGCCAGGGCGTGCTGGACTGGAACGCGATCCTGCCCGCCGCTGCGGCGGCCAAGGTGCAGTGGTACATCGTCGAGCACGACCAGCCACGCGACCCGGCCAAGGTCATCCAGACCGGCGCGGACTACCTGCGTGAACACCTGCCCGCCAACGTGCCCACCCGTGCACGGCGCTGACGCATCAAGGAGCCCCACATGAAGATGATCCTGGCCCTGGCCCTGGCCCTGGGCGGCATGAGCACTTCAACGGCAGCCCGGGCCAAGGACGATCCTGCCGCCGGCGCGAAACTCTATGCCCAGCACTGCACTGCCTGCCACGGTGCTGAACGCGCCGGCGTACCGCCTACCTTCCCGGCGCTCACCGACGTCGGCAAGCGGCTTCAGCCCGCCCAGGTCAAGGACAAGATCAGGAAGGGCGGAGGATTGATGCCGCCCTTTGCCCAGCTGTCGCAGCAGGAGATCGACGACCTCGCCAGCTATCTGGCGAAGTAGGCGGCCGGCGACCACGCCGGCCGCGTGCCGCTACAGTTCGCGCACCCAGATGTTGCGGTAGCTGACCCTGGAGTCATGCTCCTGCAGATAGAGCGGCGCGCACGCATGGGGTGCGTACGAAGGCGCACCGATGTACTCGGTCCTGCCTGCCAGCACGGTGTCGTCCTGCACGAGTACGCCGTTGTGCAGCACGGTGATGCGCGCGGGCGACGTCAGGCCGCCGCCCTGCGAGAAGCGCGGTGCCTTCCAGATGATGTCGTAGACCTGCCACTGGCCCGGTGCGCGCGAGGCGTTCACCCGTGGCATGGCCTGCTTGTAGATCGAACCCGCCTGGCCGTTGGCATACGTCGGGTTGTTGTAACTGTCGAGCACCTGCAGCTCGTACAGTTCCTGCAGGAAGATGCCGCTGTTGCCCCGGTTCTGGCCGTCGAAGCCCTTCGTCTCGGTGGGGGTACGCCATTCGACATGCAGCTGGACATCGCAGAAGCGTTGCCGGGTGCGGATGCCCTTGCTGCCCGGAACGACGGTCATGGCGCCATCGGCAACCGTCCAGGGCACGCGCCCGCCCTGCTCTGCCTCCCACGCCGAGACATCCTTGCCATCGAACAGCACGATGGCATCGGAGGGGGCCTTGCCTGGCGGCGTGGCCACGACTGCGGGCACGGGCGTCCACACTTCGGTCTTCTTCGGGTCACGCGCAGCGTCGGTACCGTCCTGAGCGAATGCAGATGCAGCGGCCAGCAGGCCGGCCGTGATCAACGCAGGGCGGATCATCAGGATGGTGTCCATCAGCTGGTCCCCCACGCGGGCGTACCGGGGACATAGGCCAGGTCACCGTCGTAGCGGCCCGGCACGGCGACGTACTGCAGCACACCGGTCGCCCCGACCTTTGAAGTGAAGAAGCCGAAGATGGCCAGCTGCTTGATCATCGTGAAGTAATGCGGCATGGCCTCGCCTTCCTCGGGAGTGCCGGTCTCGGTCACGTCGGCATTGCGTGCCTTGGCTTCGGCGTCCAGCGTTCGCAGCAACCCGGTGCGGGCTTCCGGCGTGAGCGATACGAAACGGCCACCGGCGCGCGTGTCGATGTCGGCCAGGCCGGCGCGGAACGTCGCCTGCTGCCGGGCGGTGTAACAGTCGCTGACGAACGTCGCCATGAACGCACCGGCACCCGCGTCCTTGGCCCCGGGCGTCCTTGTCCGCGGCAGGATAGTTTCGGCGATCTCGTCCAGCATGCCGATGTCGGCATCGGAGAACGCGGGCATCGCCCCGGCAGCCGGCACCTTGCCATGCACCAGCGCAGGCAGGCCAACCATGGCCGCACCGGTAGCGGCAACGATCATCTTCAACAGTTCGCGGCGATCCATCAGAGGTTCCCCGCTTTCAGTTCGCGTACCGCATGGTCGGCCGCGCGCGCGGTCAGCGCCATATAGGTCAGCGAGGGATTCACGCAGGCGCTGGAGGTCATGCAGGCACCATCGGTCACATAGACATTGGGGGCATCCCAGACCTGGTTGTGCGCATTCAATACCGAGCTTTTCCGATCACGTCCCATGCGTGCGGTCCCCATCTCGTGGATGCCCTTGCCCGGGGCATAGTCGTTGTCGTGCATCTTCACCTCCTTGACCCCGGCCGCCTCCAGCATCTCGGCGGCATCGGCGGCCATGTCCTTGCGCATCGCCAGTTCATTGGCGCGCATGGACACGTCCATCGCCAGCACCGGCAGTCCCCATTTGTCCTTGCGGTCGTGGTCCAGGCGGATCGTGTTGTCGTGGTGCGGCAGCATTTCACCGAACCCGGTCATGCCGATGCGCCAGTCACCCGGCACGGTCAGTGCCTCCTTCAGATCGGCACCGATGTTGAGCTCGGCGATCTCGCGCGACCATCCGGTGCGGCTGGCACCGCCCTGGTAGCCGAACCCGCGCAGGTAGCCGCGCTTGTCGGCCGCGACGTTGCGGAACCGAGGAATGTAGAAGCCGCAGGGACGACGGCCGAAGTAGTACTTGTCTTCGTAACCCTCGACCCGGCCCGAGGCGCCGGCCCCGAAATGATGGTCCATCACGTTGTGCCCCAACTCGCCGGACGAAGAGCCCAGCCCGCCGTCCCAGACGTCGGTGGCCGAATTCATCAGCAGCCACGTCGAGTTGAACGACGATGCATTGAGGAAAATGACCTTGGCCGTGTACTGGTAGGTCTGGCCGGTTTCGGCGTCGATCACCTCCACGCCACGCGCACGCTTGCGATCCTTGTCGTAGAGCACTTCCTTGACGATCGAGAACGGCCGCAAGGTCAGGTTCCCGGTTTTCATCGCCGCCGGCAGCGTCGCCGCCTGGGTCGAGAAGTAGGCACCGAAGGGACAACCCAGGATGCACTTGTTGCGGTACTGGCAGTTGACGCGCCCCTGCTCGGGCATCGGCTGGGTGATGTTGGCAGTGCGCGAGTGGATCATATGGCGCGTTCCGCCGAAGGCCTTCTTGATGCGCGCGGCCACATCCTTCTCGACGATGTTCAGGGGAATCGGCGGCAGGAACTCGCCGTCCGGCAGCACGTCCAGTCCTTCGCGCGTGCCGGCGATGCCGGCGAACTTCTCCACGTGGTCGTACCACGGCGCGATGTCGGCGTAGCGGATCGGCCAGTCGGTGGCGATGCCGTCCTTGAGGTTGGCCTCGAAATCCAGATCGGAGAAGCGATAGCTCTGCCGCCCCCACATCAAGGAACGACCACCGACGTGGTAGCCACGGAACCAGTCGAAGCGCTTGGTCTCGATGTAGGGCGATTCCTGTTCGTTGGCCCACATCCCTTCCAGGTTCTCGGCCAGGCCGTAGTCGCGCATCAGCACCGGGAACTCGGCCTTCATTGCCTGCGTTGGCCGGTTGCGGTGCGGGAAATCCCACGCCTCCTTCATCGCGTTGACGTAGTCCTTGACGTGCTCGATGTTGCGCCCGCGTTCCAGCATCAGGACCTTCAGGCCCTTCTCGGTCAGCTCCTTCGCCGCCCAACCGCCACTGATTCCCGAGCCAACAACAATGGCGTCGTAGTGATTATCTGCCATGGGTTTCTCACCTGGGTGGATATCGTTTCAGACGTCGCAGAGGCGGATCGCCTCGCGCAATGAGGCAACGGGATCGGGCGCTGCAGGCGTGAATTCCTGCGCCAGATACCCCTTGAAACCGGTGTCGCGGATCGCGCGACAGATGGCTGGATAGTGGAGCTCCTGCTGGTCTCCGATCTCGTTCCGGCCGGGCACGCCTGCGGTGTGGTAGTGCTTGAAGCAGGCGTGATGCTTGCCGATGGTGGCGATGATGTCGCCCTCCATGATCTGCATGTGGTAGATGTCGTAGAGCAGGCCGAAATTGTCCGAGCCAAGCCGCTGGCACAGCTCCACACCCCACGCGGAGTGGTCGCACAGGTAGTCGCGATGATCGACCTTGGAGTTGAGCAGCTCCATCACCAGCACCACCCCGCGCTTCTCGGCATGCCCGAGGATGCGCTTGAGCCCGGCCTCGGCATTGGCCATGCCGTCCTGCGGGTCCATACCGTTGCGGTTGCCGGAAAAGCAGATGAGGTTTCGATAGCCGGCATCGGCGACCAGATCGATGTGCCGCGTGTAGCGTTCCACCAGCTGGTCGTGGAACTCGCGGCCGGCAAAGCCCTTGGTCAGGCCCAGTTCTGCGCCGTTGCACATCGAGCTGTACACGCCATTCGCCTTCAGCGTGGGCCAGTCTTCCGGGCCGACCAGGTCGATGGCGGCAAAGCCGATGTCCTTCACTGTCGTGCAGAGCTGGGCAACGGACAGCTGCGGGAAGGTCCAGCGTGCGACGGAATGCTTCAGGTTGCCCTTGAGTGGCGCCGTGGCGGCGAATGCGGGCAATGCGCCCGCGGTTGTCGCGGCCCCCAGGCCAATGCTGCCGGCAACTGCGATGCGCAGCGCATCGCGCCGCGTGAGCCCCCTCGAAGGAGCCGGTCTGATCGAATGGATGGTCATCCACCTTCCGGCCTCCCAACCGGTATCAAACGCAACGATTCACAGCAATGCAATCGATTGCACCATAGGGGAGGAAATTGTCTGTTTGCAAGTCGCGGTGCACGAAAAACTGATGGTGCGAGGCACAACGCAGATGGCATCGCGCACAAAGAAAAGCCCCGCATAAGCGGGGCTTTCTTTTCTGCTGCGAACGAGCGTTCGATCAGAACGGAATATCGTCGTCAGCGAAGTCGTCCATCGGCGGCGCCTGCTGCGGCTGCGGGCGCTGGTTGCCACCCTGGTTGCCGTAGCCACCACCCTGGTTGCCGCCCTGATTGCCATAACCACCACCCTGGCCGCCACGCTGGCCGCCGCCACCGCCGTACTCCTGGCGCGGGGCCTGCTGGCGCTGCGGACGATCGCCGCCGTAGTTGCCACCACCGCCGCCGCCACCGCCTTCACCGCGGCCGCCCAGCATCTGCATTTCATCGGCAATGATGTCGGTGGAGTACTTCTCCACGCCGTCCTGGCCGGTGTACTTGTCGTAGCGCAGGCTGCCTTCGACGTAGACCGAGCTGCCCTTGCGCAGGTACTCGCCGGCGATCTCGCCGAGCTTGCCGAAGAACACCACGCGGTGCCATTCGGTACGCTCCTGCTGGTTGCCATCCTTGTCCTTGCGGACGCTGGTGGTGGCCAGGCTGATGCGGGTGATCGCCATGCCGCCCTGGGTGTACTTCACGTCCGGGTCGTTGCCGAGATTGCCGACCAGGATGACTTTGTTGATGCCGCGCGCCATAGGTACCTTCGTCCGTTGTCCAGGGGCAGACCGCCAGTGATAGCACAGCCCCGGGCGGGGGTGCAGTAGGCGAGGCCGCCCCTGTTGAAATTTGGGGGAATGCGAGAACGATGCATCTTAGCATTGCCGCCGCCATCCGCCCGGTCAGAAGACCCCGGCCGCGCAGGAGGATTGAACTGATTTCCTTGTCCGGCAATGACTTACCCTCGCTTCGGTGGACATCCGGAGGGGCATTGGCGTCTGCCCATGGCATCATGCCCAAGCTCCTCCCCCTGCCCCCTCCCGTGTTCCCATGACGATCAAAGGCAAAGCCACCTCCCTGGACATCGCCCACCTGGCCGGGGTCTCCCAGCCGACCGTGTCGCGGGCCCTGCGTGGCAGCCCGATGGTCAACGCCGAGACCCGCGAGCGCATCCTGCGCATCGCCCGCGAGCTGAACTACAAGGTCGACAAGAACGCCTCCAGCCTGCGCCTGCGCAATGCCGGCACCCTGGCCCTGCTGTTCTTCGAGGACCCGACCAACGACGACTCGCTGATCAACCCGTTCTTCCATTCGATGCTCGGCTCGATCACCCGCGCCTGCGCCCTGCACGGGCAGGACCTGCTGGTCTCGTTCCAGCAGCTGTCCACCGACTGGCAGGCCGATTACGAGGACAGCAACAAAGCCGACGGCATCATCCTTCTCGGCTACGGCGACTACCACCAATCGCGCGACCGCCTGCAGCGGCTGGTCGAACAGGGCACGCACTTCGTGCGCTGGGGCGCCGCCCTGCCCGGCCAGCCCGGCGTGTCGATCGGCAGCGACAACTTCCAGGGCGGGCATGACATCACCACCCACCTGCTGCAGCAGGGCTGCCGCCGCATCGCCTTCCTCGGCCATGCCTCCAGCCATTACCCCGAATTCCAGGAGCGCTACCGCGGCCACGTCGCGGCCCTGCAGGACCACGGCCTGGCCGCCGAACCGGCACTGCAGCACGATGCGATCACCACCGAGGCGTCGGGCCAGGAAGCCTGCCAGGCGCTGCTGGCACGCGGTGAACCGATCGATGCGATCTGCGCCGCCAGCGACCTGATCGCCATCGGCGCGATGCGGGCCCTGCGCGAGGCCGGCCTGCGGGTGCCACAGGACGTGGCGGTGACCGGCTTCGACGACATCCCGCTGGCGGCCTCGGTATCCCCGGCGCTGACCACGGTGCAGCAGGACACCAAGCAGGCTGGCCAACTGCTGGTCGAGCGCCTGCTGGCGCTGATCGGCCGGCAACCGGTGGAGAGCCAGAGCATCCCGGTGAAGCTGGTGGTGCGGGAATCGTCGCTGCGCGGGTAGGCACCGCAGGGCCGGCGCCCCTACCAACGCACGACGGCCGGATTCTCCCCCCATGACCAACGGCGGATGCGCACGGAGGCTGATGCGCGGATAACGCGCAGACATCGCCCATGGAAAGGTGTACGTCACATGCTGAAGATCGATTCGCTGTCGAAGACGTACGCTAATGGCGTGCACGCCCTCAACAACGTCAACCTGGATATCCCGCGCGGCATGTTCGGCCTGCTCGGCCCCAACGGCGCCGGCAAGTCGTCGCTGATGCGCACGCTGTCCTCCCTGCAGGAGGCCGACAGCGGAACGGCGACGCTCAGCATTCCAGGCGAGGCGCCGATCGACGTGCTGCGCGACAAGGACGCGGTGCGCCGCCGGCTGGGCTACCTGCCGCAGGATTTCGGCGTGTATCCGAAAGTCAGCGCGCTGGACCTGCTGGAGCATTTCGCGGTGCTCAAGGGCCTGACCCAGCGCGCGCAGCGCCGCGAGGTGGTCGATGGGCTGCTGCAGCAGGTGAACCTGTGGGACGCGCGCAAGCGCAAGCTGGGCACCTACTCCGGCGGCATGCGCCAACGCTTCGGCATTGCCCAGGCGCTGCTGGGTGACCCGCGGCTGGTGATCGTCGATGAACCCACCGCCGGCCTCGACCCGGAAGAACGCAACCGCTTCCTCAACCTGCTGGCGGCGATCGGCGAGAACGTGGCGGTGATCCTCTCCACCCACATCGTCGAGGACGTGACCGATCTGTGCCCGACGATGGCGATCATGAACAAAGGCCAGGTGCTGCTGACCGGGCGCCCGGCCGATGCCATCGACGCCCTGCAGCACCAGGTCTGGCGCAAGCAGGTTGATCCTTCGGAACTGGCCGACCACGAGGCACGCTACGTGGTGCTGTCCACCCGCCTGGTCGGTGGTCGCCCGGTGATCCACGTGCACAGCGCCAACGACCCTGGCGACGGCTTCGCGGCCGTGGCTCCCGACCTCGAGGATGTGTACTTCCAGCGCCTGCGCCTGCAGGCCCGTGCCCGCGCGGCAGCCTGAGCGGAGCACGCCATGATCTTCAACTTCTTCCGCTTCGAGCAGCGCGAGCAGCTGCGCTCCCCGCTGCTGTGGCTGCTGGCCGGGCTGTTCGCCCTGCTTGCCTTTGCCGCCGCGTCCAGCGACGCCGTGCAGATCGGTGGCGGCACCGGCAACGTGCACAGCAACGCGCCCACCGTGATCGCGCAGATGCTGGGCATCTTCACCCTGCTCGGCATGCTGGTCACCGCGCTGTTCGTCAGCAACGCGCTGTTGCGTGACTTCGAACTCGGCACTGCCGAACTGATCTTCGCCAGCCCGGTGAAGCGCCGCGATTACCTGGCCGGGCGCATCGCCGCCGCGCTGGCGGCCGGGCTGCTGGTCTACATCCTGATCGCATTCGGCCTGTGGCTGGCGCCGTTCATGCCCTGGGTCGATCCCGAGCGCATGGGCCCGATCAGCTGGCAGGGCTATGCCTGGACGTTCGCGGTCATCGTCATTCCGAACCTGTTGTTCACCACCGCACTGCTGTCGCTGCTGGCAGCGCTGACCCGCTCGATCCTGTGGGTCTACATCGGCCTGGTGGCCTACCTGGTCCTGTACGGCGCCAGCGCGGCCCTGCTGCGCGACATCGACAATACGTGGATCGCGGTGCTGAGCGAACCGCTGGGCATGCGCGCACTCGGCCGTACCATCCGCTACTGGTCCACTGCCGAACGCAACGACGGGATTCCCGAGCTGGCCGGTTACCTGCTGGCCAACCGCGCCCTGTGGTTGGGCGTGGCTGCCGCGCTGTTCGCCGCCACCTTCGCGCTGTTCCGCACCGAACGCAGCGGCAGTGGCCGTCGGCGCTGGGGCCGCAGGCAGGCGCAACCGGCTGCCGATGCCAGCGTGGTCCGCCCCACCCGCGCGACACTGCCGCGCGTGATACCGGCGTTCACTGCCAGCACGGCGTGGCAGCAGTTCCTGCGCCAAGTCCGCTTCGATACACGCGGCGTGCTGCGCAGCGTGCCGTTCATCGTGCTGCTGGTATTGGGCCTGGCCAACTTCCTGCCCAGCGCGCTGTTCCGGCAGACCCTGTACGGCACCTCGATCTGGCCGGTCACCTCGCAGATGATCATGGGCCTGCAGGGGGCCTTCAGCTGGCTGCTGGTGATCATCGTGCTGTTCTTCGCCGGTGAGCTGGTCTGGAAGGAACGCAGTGCGCGCATCAATGAAGTGACCGATGCCATGCCAGTGCCGAACTGGGTGCCGCTGCTGGCCAAGTTCACCGCACTGCTGGCCGTGATCGTCTGCTTCCAGGCCGCCGGCGCGCTGGCCGCGATGGGCGTGCAGCTGGCCAAGGGCTACACGCATCTGGAGCCGTTGCTGTACCTGCGCAGCCTGGCGCTGGATTCGGTGGTCTACATCCTGATGGGGGGCCTGGCGCTGGTGCTGCAGGTGCTCACCAACAACAAGTTCGTCGGTTATGCGCTGCTGATCGTGGTGATGATCGGCCAGGGCGTGCTGGGCCTGCTCGACTACACGCAGAACCTGTACAACTTCGGCAGCTGGCCCAACGCACCCTATTCGGACATGAACGGCTACGGCCACTTCCTGACCGGGCAACTGGCGTTCCAGGGCTACTGGGCCCTGTTCCTGCTGACCTTGATGTGCCTGGCGTCGGCCTTCTGGGTACGAGGTGTCAGCCAGGGCCTGCGCCAGCGCCTGGCCCTGGCCGGCCGTCGCCTGCGCGGCCCGACCGGGGTCTTCGCCGGAGTCGCCGCATTGGCCTTCGTCGGCGTGGGTGGCTGGCTGTACTGGAGCACCAACATCCGCAACGAGTTCATCTCGCCCGACCAGCAGCTGGATCTGCAGGCCCGCTACGAGCGCGAGCTGTCGAAGTACCGCAACCTGCCGCAGCCCCGCATCGTGGCGGTGGACAACCGCGTGGACCTGTCCCCCGAATCGCAGTCGATGGTGATCGATGCGAACTGGACGGTGCGCAATACCCACGCCACGCCGATCCAGGACGTGCACGTCTCGATGGGCGATGACAAGCAGCTGGTCGCGGTCGACCTGGGTGGGCAGACACTTTCGATGCATGACGCCGATCTCGGCTACCGCATCTACCGCCTGCAGAAACCGCTGCAACCGGGTGAGACCCGCAGCGTGCATTTCCGCGTGGTGCAGAAGCCCAACGGCATCACCGCGGGCCAGGCACCAAGCAACATCGTCGACAACGGCACCTTCTTCAACAGCCGCGTACTGCCGTCGTTCGGCTACAACGAAGGCGCCGAGATCAGCGACCGCAACGAGCGGCGCAAGCGCGACCTGGGTGAGCCGCGGCGCATGCCCAAGCTGGAAGACGAAGCCGCGCGTGCCAACACGTACATAGCCAACGATGCCGACTGGCTCGACTTCCGCACCACGGTCTGCACGGCACCGGACCAGGTGGCGTTGGCGCCGGGCTACCTTCTGAAGGAGACCACGGTAAATGGCCGGCGCTGCTTCAGCTACGCCATGGACCGGCCAATGCTGAACTTCTACGCCTACCTCTCGGCACGCTGGGAGGTGCGCAGGGCGAAGTACAAGAACATCCCGGTGGAGGTCTACTTCGACCCGGCGCACGGCTACAACGTGGACCGTATGATCGAAGCGGTGCAGAAGTCGCTGACCTACTACGAAGCGAACTTCACCCCGTACCAGCATCGCCAGGTGCGCATCATCGAGTTCCCGGGCCATGCGCGCTTCGCGCAGTCGTTCGCCAACACCATCCCCTACTCCGAGGCCATCGGTTTCATCGCCGACCTGCGTGACCCGGACAAGGTGGACTACGTCTTCTACGTAACCGCGCACGAGATCGCACACCAGTGGTGGGCGCACCAGGTGATCGGTGCCAACGTGCAGGGCGCGACGGTGCTGTCCGAATCGCTGTCGCAGTATTCGGCACTGATGGTGATGGAGCAGGAGTACGGCCGCCAGCACATGCGCCAGTTCCTCAAGCGCGAGCTGGACGGCTACCTGTCCGGCCGCGGCGGCGAGGCCATCGAAGAACAGCCGCTGGAACGTGTGGAGAACCAGCAGTACATCCACTACCAGAAGGGTTCGCTGGTGTTCTACCGGCTGCGCGAGGAGATCGGCGAGCAGGCGCTTAACCGCGCATTGAAGCGCTTCCTGCAGGACAAGGGGTACCAGCAACCGCCGTACACCACCTCACGCGAGCTGCTGGACTACATCCGCGCCGAGACCCCGGCCGACCGCCAGCAGCTGGTCACCGACCTGTTCGAGAAGATCAGCTTCTACGACAACCGCGTGATGGCCGCCAGCGCCCGCAAGCGCGATGACGGCCGCTACGACGTGACCCTGGACCTGCACGCCGCCAAGCAGTACGCCGACGGCAAGGGCAAGGAGAGCGACGGAAAGATGGATGACTGGGTCGAGGTCGGCGTGTTCGCCAATGGGCCGTCGGGCAAGGAGCGCGACCAGAAGGTGCTGTACCTGCAGCGCCACCACATCACCAGCGCCGATCCGAAGATCACGGTAACGGTGGACGAAAAGCCGGATGAAGCGGGCTTCGACCCGTACAACAAGCTGATCGACCGGGTGAGCGATGACAACCGGCGCAAGGTAACGATGTGAGGTATGCGGTGGTGCCAGTCAAATGGCTGGCATCACTGCTGCAGACAGAAACGACATGCCACGCCCAATTGCGTCATTTAAAGTCCTGATTGGCCAGAGATGCAGGGACACCATCAGATTCCATTTCAAGGCAAGCGATACTCTCCGTGAACCTTCGAGAGGCCGCGATGACATCCAGCCATATCTACTTCGCCGCACGCGGAATCTCCGCATCACTGAACTGGGCAGCCGAGGTATTGGCCGACTATGGTCTTGAGCTCGAATTGGAGCTGGGTGGGAACAGTGTTCTCATTACGGGCGATGAAGACGTTCGCCTGCGGCTCTCTCTCAACGACGCGCCCCATGTCCTCCAGGAAGCCATCGAGCTAGCGCATGGCACTGGACACGTACATGCCATGAGCCAGTGCACGGCCAGATTCGAGATCTCAATCACCGACCTGGAGGCGGTTTTGGATGAGATGAACACGCTGATCGAGGTCCAGCAGACACTGCTCACCGCCGTGGACGGTGTCCTGTGGAACGAGTGGAACGAAGCACTCAGCCGGTGATTTCCGGCTGAGGCCTGGCCTTCGGCCCCAGCAACGCCAGCAGCACGAAGACCACGATCGAGGCGACGGTACCGAGCGCCGCCGGCAACCCGAACGCCCATGCCGAACGGCGCTGCTGGCGCGCCCACTGGGCCAGATGCCAGGCCGCGCCCAGGTTGATCAGCCAGGCAATGACGAACACCGGCCATAGCACCATGCCCACCGCGCGCAGCAGGGGCATGGACACCAGCGCGGCAGCGATCGCCGCGATCAGGAAGATCAGGGCCGAGCGGGAATGGCGTGATCGTGCCGGTGCGTCGGCGGGTGATTCGCTGAATTCCATGGAGAGAGCCTCGATGCCGATGTTGTCCAAAGGGGATCACGTACGGTGCCCGAAGAGAAGCTCTCTGTAGTATCGAGCCGTGCTCGACTGATCCGGCATTGCGCGAACGGCAGCCGAGCATGGGCTCGGCTCTACATGACAATCAACCCTGGGCGAAGTCCTTCAGGATCTCGCCAACGCCGCTGGGCGAGATCTCAAAGCCCAGCGAAGTACCCGGGTTGATCACCACGCCGTAGCCACCCGGCACGCGGCGCAGCACGTCCAGCATCAGCCAGCGGATCTGGTGTTCGGCCTGCTGGCTGTAGACGCCCACCCGCGACGGATCGGTGAACACCGCCGCATGCAGGGTGCCCTGCTTGTCGAACAGCAGCGGGTCGAAGCCGCTGCCGTCCGGGGTGACCAGGCTGCCGGTCAGCAGCACTACCTCGGAAGCGACGAAGGCCTCCATGAAGGCGCGGATCGGCACCGCCCCGTCCATCGCCGCCTTCAGCAGGGTTTCGATCGGGGTCTGCGGGGCGAGGTCGGTCATGGCGATACGGCGGGGCGTGAGGGGTGCCTATTGTGCCGGATGCGGCCAAACCCGGTAGTGCCGGCCACTGGCCGGCACCTGCAGATACCCGGAATCCGGGGCTGCCGGCCAGCGGCCGGCACTACCGCCCCAGACGCTGGTCCCGCGCCTTCTGGTCGGCCATCGCCTTGTCCAGCTCGGCCTGCAGCGCCGGCTGCTGCACGGCAGCGTCCAGCACATAGACCTTCACGCCGTGCGCGGGCACGTCGGCCTTCAGCGGACCGTTCACCTGCAACGAACCGCCGTCCAGCGCATCACGCCAGCGGCCGGCCTGAACGAAGCGCGTCACGCTGAAGGTCTTCGTCTGGTCACCCTTGTTCAGCAGCACCAGCGCGGTCTGCGCCACCTCGCCATGCTGCAGCACGCGCAAGAACACTGCCTCATCGCCCTGCAGGCGCTCGTTCACCTGCAGGCCGCGCTGCAGCGCCGGGGTGGCTTCGCGCAGCCTGGCGATACGCTGCAGCGGCGCGAAGATCGGGCTCTTCGGCGCCGCATCCACACGCGGCTGGCCGAAGTACGCACGATTGCCGGCATGCTCGGCACGGCCACGCATGAAGCCCGTCTCCGAACCGTAGTAGACCACCGGAATGCCGCGCGCGGTGAACAGCCAGTTGTGCGCATCGATGAAACCATCGTCGCTGGCCTGCAGGCGCGGCATGTCGTGGTTGTCGTAGAAGCTCATCAGCTCGTACGGGTTGGCGTACGGTCCGCCGCTCAGGTGCAGCGGCTCGGCCAGGGTTTCGAAGCCCTTGCCGGCGGTGCCGAAGGTCTGCTCCAGCGCGCCGCGCAATGGGAAATCGAGCACGCTCACGTTCGCGTTGGCGGGCCAGGTGTGCTCGGCGATGCGCGCGGCATCGTAGTCGAACGCTTCGCCGAACATGAACATGCCCGGATGCTCGGCGCGGATGCGCTTGACGAATTCATGCCACCACGGGTGCGGCAGCCAGCCGATGGTGTCGATGCGCAATGCGTCCACGCCCTGCGCGGTCCATTGCAGGTAGGCGCCGACCAGGTAGTCCATCACCGCCGGATTGTCCTGGTTGAAGTCCGACAGCTCGGCCAGGTTGCCGTCGAAGATCGAGCCGTCCTTGCTGTCGACCGGACCGATGTTGTTGTAGAACGCGTGCAACGGGTTGTGCTTCGGATCCAGTTTCTGCGGCGGCAGGTTCTGGTGGTCGGCAATCAGTTTTCCGTCCTTGTCGAAGATCTGCCCGAACTGCGGCTGCCGTGTCGGCATGGTCCAGGCCGGCGAACCGTGGTTGCCTACGATATCCAGCACCACCTTCAAGCCAGCACCGTGCAGGCCCTTGGTCAGCCCGGCGAAGTCCAGGTCCCTGCTCGGCAGGTGCTCGTCGAGCTTGTAGAAATTGATGCCCCAGTAGCCGTGGTAACCGGTCTTGCCGCGGTCGGTCAGCGTGCTGGTGCAGCTGATCGGCTTGCTGCCGGTAAAGGCCTCGTCCGGGTTGTCGACGATGGGCGTGATCCACACCGCACCGAAGCCCAGGTTGCGGATGTACTGCGCATTGTCGAGCACGCCACGGAAGTCGCCGCCGAGATAGCCGATGTTGCCGTCCACCTTGTCCGGGCACGGCACCGGGATATCGAAGGTGCGGTGCGCGCCACCCTGGTCACGATGGTCGTTGGACGGATCACCGTTGACAAAGCGGTCGGTGACCACGAAGTACACCGCATCGCTGGCGAACGGCTCGGTGGTGCCGACGTAGTCCGGGCGCGGCGCGGCCGCGGCCTGGCCGGCGAACAGGGCAAGGGAAACAGCAACAGCCAGGACACCACGCATCACACCACCTCCGGACGGGACGGAACCCGCAGCACGCACAGGCCGGCCAGGAACAGGCTGCAGCCGCCCAGCACCAGCACATGCATCGGCTGGCCACCCAGCCAGGCGCGCAGGGCAAAGCCAAGCGCGCTGGCCGCCACCAGCTGCGGGATCACGATGAAGAAATTGAAGATGCCCATGTACACACCCATCTTCGACGCCGGCACGCTGTCGGACAGCAGTGCATACGGCAACGACAGGATCGAGGCCCAGGCAAAGCCCACACCCACCATCGACAGCAGCAGCCAGTGCGGGTCGCGGATGAACATCAGCGAGACCAGGCCGGCGCCGCCCAGCCACAGGTTGACCAGGTGGCTCCAGCGCAGGCCGATCGCACGCACCATCGGCGGAATCAGCACCGCCGCCAGCGCAGCGAAGCCGTTGTAGGCGCCAAACAGCACGCCCACCCAGTTGGCACCTTCGTTGTAGGCGGCCGACTGTGGATCAGTCGAACCGAAGTGGGTACCGGCCACCGCAGCGGTGGTGTAGATCCACATGGCGAACAGCGCGAACCACGAGAAGAACTGCACCCACGCCAGGCGGCGCATGGTGACCGGCATCGCGCGCAGGTCGCCGACGATGGCGGCCAGCATATGCGTGGCCGGCAGCGCGCGCGCCGCCGCCAGCAGCAGGCCGTAGCCGGCGCACAGGCCGGCCAGCACGTACAGCATCCGGTCGCCCTGCCGCCAGGTGATCAGCAGCGCCAACAACACACCCAACCCAAGCCACAGGGTCACCCGCGTCCATGAAGCCGGGCCGTTGATCGCGGCCGCCGCGTGATGTTCCGGCGGCTCGGCATCATCGAACCCGGCCAGCTCCGCCGGTGAATATTCGCGGGTGCTGACCACCGTCCAGGTGATCGCCGCGAGCAGCACCACCGCGCCGAAGTAGAACGCATAGCGCACAGTGTCGGGCACTTCCCCGGCGGCCGCGGTGTTGGCAACGCCGAAGTGGGCCAGGATGAATGGCAGGAAGCTGGCGACGATGGCGCCCACGCCGATGAAGAAGCTCTGCATCGCGTAGCCGGCCGGACGCTGGCGTGGCGCCAGCTGGTCGCCGACAAAGGCACGGAACGGCTCCATCGATACGTTGATCGAGGCATCCAGCACCCACAGCGTGCCGGCCGCGATCCACAGCGTCGGCGAGTTCGGCATCACCAGCAGCGCCAGCGTGGTCAACACCGCACCGATCATGAAGTACGGACGACGACGACCCCAGCGGGTCCAGGTGCGGTCGGACAGGTAACCGATCACCGGTTGCACCAGCAGGCCGGTCAGCGGCGCGGCAATCCACAGCCCGGGTACCGCGTCGATGTCCGCACCCAGCGTCTCGAAGATGCGGCTGGCGTTGGCGTTCTGCAGGGCGAACCCGAACTGGATGCCGAGGAAGCCGAAACACATGTTCCAGATCTGCCAGAACGACAGCTGCGGTTTGGCGGGACGATTCATCGTGCCCCCTCTTCCATCGCCACCGGCGCCACCGTCAGCGCCTGCACCTGGGCCTGGTTGAGCACGCCCTCGCGGCCGCCCTTGCCACCGGTGTAGTGCGCGAAATGTTCAAGCGCGCTCATGTTGAAGCCCTCTTCAAGCGCAACCGTGCATTGCCCCTTTGGCACCGTGAATGTTGCCGAGGTCGAGTCCTGCACGGCCACGCTGTGCGGCAGCGTGACCGTATGCCGCTGCAACGGCTGGCCCGGGCACTGCAGCACCAGCTGCTTGACCGCAGCCGTGACGCCGGTGTTGATCGGCCCGTTCGGGTTTCGATATTGCAGGCGCAGGCGAACCTGCCCGGCCTTGGCCGAGGTGAACTGCCAGCGCTGCGCACCCTTCAGCACCTGCTGCGGACCGACGCAGACCATTGGGCTGTGCAGCGATTCCAACGCGCCTTCGCGTCGGGTCAGGCTGAGGCAATGCTGCAGCCCATCGTCGCTGATCTGCACCTGGCCATTGCTGGCGACGACGGCCCTGCCGTCCTTCCACAGAACCTGCCCGGCTTGCACCGGAACGTTCCAACCCGTGCCCCTGCGCAGGGCCTGCGGTGCCGCGGGTGTTGCGGGCGCACGCGCGTTGGCATCCGCAGTCGTGGCAGCGAAGCCTGTTGCTGCCGGGGCAGTCACCAGCTGCACCGTGGTGGTCGTGCCGCGCGTGGTGGTCCTGCCCGCCACCAGCAAGCCATCGCCCACGCTCTGCGGACGCTCCAGCACATAGCGCTTGCCAGTGACTTCCAGGCTGATGCTGCGCTGCGTGCCGAACAGTTCCGGCACCAGCGCGGCCGGCAGCTTGGGCTGCACGCGGCCATCGTCCTGCACGCCGAACACGCCTTCGACCACCATCGACAGATACCCGGCCACCGACCACAGCTGGCGTTCGGAGTTGACCACCGGGCCGCTCAGCGCGCCTTCCTCGACATGCACGGCCTGGCTGACCAGCTCGTAGTTCTCCATGTTGGAACCGGCCAGCGCGGCGCCCCGCATCAGCGAACGGATCTCGGCGGCGATGCGCGGCGCATCGTCCAGCTGCCGCGCCGCACGCAGCGAGTAGGCGCTGACAAACGGCCAGATCGCGCGGTTGTGGTAGATCGGCTGCTGCGCTTCCTGCGGCCAGACCACGGGGCTGCCGGCTGGCCCCATCGGGTAAGCAGCCAGTGCACGGCGCGCGCGCTCGGGCGGCAGCACCCCGGCGAGGATGCCCAACGACAGGCCCAGCAGATCGACCTTGGCGTACGGCACCGGGTGCGCGGCTTCGCCGATGTAGCTCATGTACTGGCCGATATCCTCGCGCCAGAAGCGCGCATCGATCTGCTGCGCCAACGCATCGGCCCACGCCTTGTAGTCGGCCGCGCGGGCGTCGCCGTGCTGGCCGGCCAGGCGTTCGGCCAGGCGCAATGCCTGGTAGTGCAGCACGTTGGTGGACAGTGCGTAGGAATCACCGATGAAGCGCACGTCCTCGCGGGTCCAGTCCGGATAGGTCTGCTCGCGCCAGTCCAGGAAGGAGGTCTCGCCACGGTACAGGCCCACCTGCGCGTCGAACACCATCGCGCGGTCCTGCGCCAGCGTGCCCTTCAGCGCCTGCCAGACCTGGTCGGCGAACGCGCGATCCTCCAGCAGATGACGGGCCGCCAGGAACCACACCACGCGATCGCTGCTGATCGGCCAGCTGCCACCGGAACCGGTGTCCTGCGCCACGAACAGGCCGGGCGTGTGCCCGTCGCGCGCCGCCGACAGCTTGAACTGCAGCGACTGCCGGGTGCGCTCCGGGTCCAGCCGCGCCAGCGCCAGATCGGCGGCGAAGCTGACATCGCGGGTCCACACATAGGGCCAGCGCGCGCCGGTCTGGAAGCACTCGCACGGCACCGGTCGGCCTTCGTCGAACGCGGGATCGCGAATCGCGTCCACGCGGTCCTGGTCCATCTCCTGCTGGGCCAGCGCGAACAACGCGTCGAACATCACGCTGCCGGTCTGGCTGCGCATCGGTGCGGCTGCGATCTGCACTGCGCCCTTCGGCGCATGCATCACGAAGCTGCCGTTGGCAGCGGCTTCGGCGCGCGCATGGCGGCCGTCGAATTGCAGGTCGGCCGCCTGCGCGGTCGATCCCAGCGCTGCCCCCAGGGCAGCGGTCAGGCAAATGATCTTCAGCATCGAAGCGGCGGACCGGCTTGCGCCCGTCGGCCTCCCTCCCTCTCTGCACGCGTTGTAGGTCCGCACCGTCGTTGCCGGCGGGCGGGCGCGGCCCCTCCCTCAAGGTGCCTTGGCCCCATGGTAGACGCGGGGCTGTCGGCTGCGTCCAGCTGCATACGTATTCATGGCGCCACGCGGTAGCGCGCCTGCTGCGCTGGCTTATGGTCCGGGTCTGCCAACGGCGCCTTGGGAGGGGAAATGCCGATGCCACATACGGTTGTACGCGCGCTGTTCGCGCACATGTTCGGTCTGGCCCTGTTGGGCGTGGCCACGCTGGCGCAGGCCGCGCCACAGGTCGCCAGCGTCGAATCACCCGGCAAGGTGCTCAAGGTCAGCCTCGTGCTGGACGGCGGCACCGCCCGCTACCGCGTCGAGCGTTTCGGCGAACCCGTGGTGGAGGATTCGAAGCTCGGCTTCGCCCTGCGCGACGGCCGCCTGGACCGCGATTTCGCCCTGCTTGGCCAGCAGCGGCGCAGCGTCGACGACAGCTGGGAGCAGCCGTGGGGCGAGCGCCGGCTCACCCGCAACCACTTCAACGAGCTGACCGTGCAGCTGGCCGAAACCACCGGCAGCAAGCGTCGGCTGGATGTGGTGTTCCGCGCCTACGACGATGGCCTGGGCTTCCGCTATGTATTGCCCGAACAGCCGAACCTGCACGAGGCGATCATCGATGACGAACTGACCGAGTTCGCCATCGCGCCTGAATCCACCGCCTGGTGGATCCCCGCCGGCGAGCCGATCCACTACGAATATCTGTACCAGCGCACGCCGCTGCGCGAGGTGCCGCTGGTGCATACGCCGATGACCGTGCGCAGCCGCGATGGCCTGCATGTGGCCATTCATGAGGCCGCTCTGGTGGACTACGCCGGCATGTGGCTGCGGCGCACCGAGGGGCAACGCCTGCGCGCGCAGCTGTCACCCTCGGCCGAGGGCTGGAAGGTGCGTCGTGCCCTGCCCTTCGCCACGCCGTGGCGCACGCTGCAGATCGCAGACCGCGCGGGTGGCCTGGTCGAATCGGACCTGATCCTCAACCTCAACGAGCCCAATGCGCTGGGCGATGTGAGCTGGGTGAAGCCGGCCAAGTACGTGGGCGTGTGGTGGTCGATGCACCTGGACAACGAGAGCTGGGCCACGGGGCCGAAGCACGCGGCCACCACCGCCAAGACGAAGAAGGTGATCGACTTCGCCGCCGCGCATGGCTTCCGCGGCGTGCTGGTGGAGGGCTGGAACCCGGGGTGGGACGGCATGTGGGTGGGCAACGGCTACGACTTCGATTTCACCCGGGCCACGCCCGATTTCGACATTGAAGCGCTGTCGGCATATGGCCTGAAAAAGGGTGTGCACCTGATCGGCCACCATGAAACCGGCTGCGCCATCGAGCACTACGAGGACCAGCTGGGCGCCGCGCTGGACCTGTACGCACGGCTGGGCGTGGACCAGTTCAAGACCGGCTACGTCTGCGACGATGGCCAGGTCGACCGCCGCAATCCCACGGGGGGCCCACTGTGGCGCGAGTGGCACGACGGGCAGTTCATGGCCCGCCATCACCTGAAGGTGGTGCAGGAGGCTGCGCGCCGGCACCTGTCGGTGAACCCGCATGAGCCGATCAAGGACACCGGCCTGCGCCGCACCTACCCCAACTGGATCTCGCGCGAAGGCGCGCGCGGCATGGAGTACAACGCCTGGGGCCAGCCGCCGAACCCGCCCGAGCACGAGGTCAACCTGGTGTTCACCCGCATGCTGGCCGGGCCGATGGATTACACCCCCGGCATCCTCAGCCTGAAGGGCCGCCACGGCCAGGCCATCCCCAGCACGTTGGCCCGCCAGCTGGCGCTGTACGTGGTGCTGTACAGCCCGATCCAGATGGCCGCCGACCTGCCCGAGCACTACCTGCAGCGCCGCGAGGCATTCCGCTTCATCGAGGACGTGGCGGTGGACTGGGAGCAGAGCCGCGTGCTCGATGGCGAAGTGGGCGACTACGTGACGATCGTGCGCCGTGACCGCAACAGCCGCGACTGGTTCCTCGGCAGCATCACCGACGAACACGGCCGCGTGCTGCCGGTATCGCTGGGCTTCCTGGAGCCGGGCGTGCGCTATCGCGCCGAGATCTACCGCGATGGCGAAGGCGCCGATTTCCGCAGCAATCCGTTCGCGTTCGCGCGCGAAACCCGCGAGGTGACCAGTGCCGATGCACTGACGCTGGTGCTGGCACCGGGCGGTGGGCAGGCCATTCGCTTCACGCCGCTGTGAATGCCCCGGTAGTGCCGGCCGCTGGCCGGCAAGCCGGCGAACGTGATTGCCGGCCGCTGGCCGGCACCACCGCAAGCAGGATCTGAAAGCGATTACACCCCTGCAAACGCCATTGAATACGTATGCAGGGTGATTCCCGCGAAGAATGCGCTGCCTACCATAGCGGCGACGACAGCGGCCACCGCGTCGCACGTTCACGGCACCGCCGGAACGCTCACAAATCGATCTGCAACATTGCCTGGGAGGGGAAAATGTTGAACCACAAGCGCAGTGCGCTGAGTCTCGCGCTGGCCGTTGTGCTGGCGCCGACGCTGGCGTCGGCACAGTCCACGCAGAGCACCACCACGCCGGCCGCCACCGCCGCCACCAACCTGGATACGGTGCAGGTTACCGGCATCCGCCGCGGCATCGAGAGCGCGATCGCGGTCAAGCAGGACGCCACTTCGGTGGTCGAGGCGATTTCCGCCGAAGACATCGGCAAGCTGCCCGACGTCAGCATCGCCGAATCGATCTCGCGCCTGCCCGGCCTGGCCGCGCAGCGCGTGGCCGGCCGTGCGCAGGTGATCAGCGTGCGCGGCCTGTCGCCGGACTTCGCCACCACCCTGCTCAATGGCCGTGAAGTGGTCAGCACCGGCGACAACCGCGGTGTCGAGTTCGACCAGTACCCGTCCGAGCTGGTCAACGGCGTGACCGTCTACAAGACCCCGGACGCGGCGCTGGTCGGCCAGGGCCTGTCGGGCACCATCGACATGCAGACTGCACGCCCGCTCAGCTTTGGCGAGCGCGTGATCGCGGTCAGCGGCCGCTACCAGAAGAGTTCGCTGGGCCGCGCCGCCAACGTCGATCCGTACGGCAACCGCTTCAGCGCCAGCTACATCGACCAGTTCCTGGACAAGACCCTGGGCATTGCCATCGGCTACGCGCACAGCGACATGCCGATCCAGGAGAACCAGGTCGGCCTGTACGAACCGTGGACCACCGAACACACCGACAAGGGCGAGCGCCCGGGCGTGGGCGCCGGCACCTACTTCTCCGATGGCATTAAGGCGCTGCGCCGCACCGGCAACAACAAGCGCGACGGCGTGATGGCCACGATCCAGTTCCGGCCGAACAACAGCTGGACCAGCACCTTCGATGCGTTCCACACCGAAGCCGAGCAGATCGACACCGCCAACCAGTTCGAGCTGAACCTCAGCAACTACAACGGCAACTACACCCCGGGCCTGCTGGTCAGCAACCCGCAGATCAACGCCAACGGCTCGTTCACCGGCGGCACCGCCAGCGGCGTGTATCCGCTGGTGCGCGGCATGTACAACAAGCGCAAGGACAAGATCGATGCGTTCGGCTGGAACAACGAGTTCAACTTCGGCGGCGTCAAGCTGGTCGCCGACCTGAACTACTCCAAGGCCACGCGCGCTGAGCTGAACCTGGAAAACAACCTGCAGCTGACCCCGATGCCGCAGCTGGACACGGTCGGCGTGTCGATCCGCCAGAACGGCTTCTCGCAGATCAACCCGGGCCTGAACTACTCCAATCCCGACGCGCTGTTCCTGACCAACACCATCTACGGTTCCGGCTACGGCAAGGTGCCGCAGGTGGAAGACCGCCTGAAGGGCGGCAAGCTGGCCGCCACGATTGCGCTGCCCGAGGCCATTGCCTCGTGGGCGCCAGACCTCGACATCGGCGTGAACCATGCCGACCGCCGCAAGGTGAAGACCCAGTCCGAAGGCAACATCCTGCTCGGTGCACAGGGTGATGCCAACATCGCCTCGGACCTGCAGTACCGCCCGGTCGACCTGAGCTTCGCCGGCCTCGGCACCATCCCGGCCTGGAACGTGCCGGCCGCGGTCGGTCGCTACATGATCTTCAACCCGGTCGACAACCTGGACTACCTGATTCCCAAGTCGTGGACGGTGCAGGAAAAGATCACCACCGCGTGGGCGCGCCTGAACATCAACACCGACATCGGCGTGGTCGGCGTGCGCGGCAACATCGGCGTGCAGATGCAGCACACCGACCAGAGCTCGGATTCGCGCTACTGGGACAGCTCGCAGCCGGCTGGCAGCAACATCCAGCCCTACTCCGCAGGCCGCAAGTACAACGACTGGCTGCCGAGCTTGAACCTGGCCTTCATGTTCCCGCACCAGCAGACGCTGCGCTTTGCCGCCGCCAAGCAGGTTGCGCGGCCGCGCGTGGACCAGATGCGTGCCGGCCTGGAGTTCGGCGTGGATACCGGCACCGGCCGCCCCGGTGGCAGTGGCGGCAACCCTTTGCTGGACCCGTGGCGCGCCACCGCACTGGACCTGTCCTATGAGAAGTACTTCGGCGAGAAGGCCTACGTGGCCGCCGCGATCTTCTACAAGGACCTGAAAAGCTACGTCTACACCCAGTCGGTGGACAACTACGACTTCACCGAACTGCTTCGCAACTACGTTCCTCAGCAAGGTGCGGCGCCGGTTCAGTACACCGGCACCTTCTCCGCGCCGCAGAACGGCAAGGGCGGCACGCTGAAGGGCCTGGAGCTGACCGGGTCGTTCCCGCTGGAGATGCTGACCGACAGCCTGCGCGGGTTCGGCGTGCAGGCCAGCGCGACCTTCAACAAGAGCGACATCACCATCCTGGACCCGGAAAGCGCGTCCAGCGTGGGCAGCGACCCGATCAGCCTGCCGGGCCTGTCCAAGCGCGTGTACAACTTCACCGCCTACTATGAGCGCAACGGCTTTGAGGCACGTGTCAGCCAACGCCGTCGTTCGGACTTCATCGGTGAGATCGGCAACTTCAATGGCAACCGCAGCCTGCGTTACGTCGTCGGCGAGAACGTGACCGACGCGCAGGTCAGCTACACCTTCAGCGACAGCAGCACCCTGCGCGGTCTCACCCTGCTGCTGCAGGGCAGCAACCTGACCAACGAGCCGTACCGCACCTACGCCGGCAGCAAGGACCGCCCGCTGGAGTACATCGAATGGGGCCGCACCTACATGCTGGGCGTGAACTACAAGTTCTGACCACGACCGGGTAGTGCCGGCCGCTGGCCGGCAACACAAGGGGAGCAGGACCGGAAACCCGCTGCGCAGGCAGCGGGTTTTCTTTTGTGTGGATGCCCTTCACCGCAATCTCACCCACAAAAAAGGGACGGGGCGCTTCGGCCCCGTCCCCGCAAGTACCGCCACCGGAGAAAACGGTCAGCTGCGTCGGGCGCAATACACCGCGCGCGGCGGCAGCTGGAGTTCATTGCCCTGCACCGTGCCCGCATCCGGGCCCGGCACCGCCACCTGCTGCCAGTTGCCCGGCGGCAGCGGATGGCTCACCGCTTCGGCCGACAGGTTGAAGGCCAGCAGGAGGGTTTCATCTGCAAGCATACGCTCGAACAGCAGCACTGGCTCGGCGCTTTCAATGAACCGGATGCTGCCATGCAGGAGCGCCGGCTGGCTACGCCGCCAGGCCAGGAAGGCGCGGAACGCCGCCAGGACCGAGTGCGGGTCGCGCTCCTGCACGGCCACCGCCGCCGCCCGGTGCTCGGCCGGGATCGGCAGCCAGGGCGTGCCGGAGGTAAAGCCAGCCAGCGGAGCGTCGGTCCACGGCAGCGGGGTGCGGCAACCGTCGCGGCCCTTGAAATTCGGCCAGAAGGTGATGCCATACGGGTCCTGCAGCGCCTCAAACGGCACCTCGGCCTCGGCCAGGCCCAGCTCCTCGCCCTGGTACAGGCACACCGAGCCGCGCAGCGAGCACAGCATCGCCACCAGCATCCGCGCCAGGCGCGGATCGGCCGGATAGCCGCCCCAGCGGCTGACCGCGCGTTCCACATCGTGATTCGAAACCGCCCAGCACGGCCAGCCTTCGGTCATCGCCGCTTCCAGCCGGGAGACTGTGTCGCGGATGTAGGCCACGCTGTAGTCGTCCACCAGCAGCTCGAAGCTGTAGCCCATGTGCAGGCGCCCGTCCTGGGTGTACTCGGCGGTGGTGGCCAGCGAGTCTTCCGACGAGATCTCGCCCAGGCTCACCGCGCCCGGATACTCATCCAGCAGCGCGCGCAGCTGCTCCAGGAATGGCAGGTTCTCCGGTTGGGTGTTGTTGTAGAAGTGGTACTGGTAGGCGTACGGGTTGTCCGGACTGAAGCCGCGGCCCACGCGCTTGTCCGCCGGCTTGGGCGGGTTATCGCGCAGCTGCGCGTCGTGGAAGCAGAAGTTGATCGCATCCAGGCGGAAGCCGTCCACGCCGCGGTCCAGCCAGAACCGCACATTGTCCAGGGTGGCCTGCTGCACGTCCGGGTTGTGGAAGTTCAGGTCCGGCTGGTCGACCAGGAAGTTGTGCAGGTAGTACTGCTCACGGCGCGGTTCCCACTGCCAGGCGCCGCCGCCGAACAGCGACAGCCAGTTGTTGGGCGGGGTGCCGTCCTCGCGCGGGTCGGCCCAGACGTACCAGTCGGCCTTCGGATTACTGCGGTCCTGGCGGCTCTCGCGGAACCAGGCGTGCTCGATCGAGGTATGGCTCAACACCTGGTCGATCATCACCTTCAGGCCCAGGTCGTGCGCCTTGGCCAGTAGACGGTCGAAGTCGTCCAGGCTGCCGAACAGCGGGTCGACGTCGCGATAGTCGGCGATGTCGTAGCCGAAGTCGGCCATCGGCGACTTGAAGAACGGCGAGATCCAGATCGCGTCCACGCCCAGCGCGGCAATATGGTCCAGGCGCTGGATGATGCCCGGCAGGTCGCCCACGCCATCGCCGTTGGCATCGAGGTAGCTGCGCGGGTAGATCTGGTAGATGACGGCTCCGCGCCACCATGGATAGTGCGACATCGACAGCCCCCCTCCGGGCATGCGGGACCCGCCAGAAGCGGGCCGAAATCCTGTTCCGGCAAGCTTAGCGGCGGCCTCGCGGGCATGGCGCAACCTGCATACGTATTCACGCAGGCGGCAGCGTTTGCGGGGCCGGGAACGCCGGCCAGCCCGGTTTGCGCCCGAATTCACGGCCAGCGCCTATAATCGGTGGTGAGCCTGAAAGCCTGATCGCATGACCATCACCGAAGACACCCGTCCCGCCCTGGGCCTGCCCCAGATCCAGTCGCTTGCCGCGGCCGACATGGCCGCCGTCGACGCCCTGATCCGGCGCCGGCTGTCTTCGGACGTCGTGCTGATCAACCAGATTGCCGACCACATCATTTCCGCCGGCGGCAAGCGCCTGCGCCCGATGCTGGTGATGCTGGCCGGCCACGCGGTCGGCCAGGCCGGTCCGGAGCACCACCAGCTGGCGGCGATCATCGAGTTCATCCATACCTCCACCCTGCTGCACGATGACGTGGTGGACGAATCCAGCCTGCGCCGTGGCCGCAGCACCGCCAACGCGCTGTGGGGCAACGCGCCCAGCGTGCTGGTCGGCGACTTCCTGTACTCGCGCAGCTTCCAGCTGATGGTCGAGCTGGAGCGCATGCCGGTGATGCAGATCCTGGCCGACGCCACCAACCGCATCGCCGAGGGTGAAGTGCTGCAGCTGCTGCACGTGCACAACCCGGATACCGACGAAGCCGCCTACCTGCGTGTGATCGAGCGCAAGACCGCGGTTCTGTTCGCCGCCGGCACCCGCCTGGGTGCGCTGGCCAGCGGCGTGGACGAAGCCACCCAGCAGGCCCTGTTCGACTACGGCATGCATCTGGGCTACGCGTTCCAGATCGCCGACGACGTGCTGGACTACTCGGCCAATGCCGAGGAACTGGGCAAGAACCTGGGCGACGACCTCGCCGAGGGCAAGGCCACGCTGCCGCTGATCCACGCGATGGCCCACTCCGACGACGCCACCCGCGAGCGCCTGCGCACCATCGTGCAGGACGGCGACGCTTCGGCGATGCCGGAAGTGCTGGCCGCGATCCGTGCTACCGGCGGCCTGGAGTACAGCCGCGCGCGTGCCGAGGAATATGCCGAAGCCGCCGAGCGCGCGCTCGATGGCCTGGGCGACAACGATGCCGTGGCGGCCCTGCGTGGCCTGGCGCGTTACGCGGTGCAGCGTTCGCATTGATGGGTTGAGGTATGCCGACCAACGGTCGGCACCCACCCACCGGCATTCCGGTGGGTGCCGACCGTTGGTCGGCACGGAAACGCTCGCATTGACCGCATCCGGTAGCGCCGGCCGCTGGCCGGCATTCCCGATGACATCCGCAGCATCATGAGGTTGCCGGCCAGCGGCCGGCACTACCGCTGCGCGGATCAACGTTTCTCGAAGCGCTCCTCGAAGAACTCATCCAGCGCCTTCCACGCGCGCTTGGCCGCCCGCTCGTTGTACTGGCACCCCGGCGGGCTGTTGGCATCGCGCTCGGCGAAGCAGTGCACCGCCCCGCTGTAGTTGGTGAACTCCCAGTCGACCTTGGCCGCGTTCATTTCCCTCTGGAAACCGGCGATATCCTCGGCGGTCACGCTCCTGTCGTCGGCACCGTTGAGCACCAGCACCGACGGGTGACTGCCACCGGCCTGCGCCGGCAGCGGTGAACCCAGCCCGCCGTGCAGGCTGACCACACCGGCCAACGGCGCACCTGCACGGGCCAGCTCCAGCACCGTGGTGCCGCCAAAGCAGAAGCCCACCGCACCGATCCGGCTGGCATCGAGCGGCACCCTGCCGGCCTGCGCCTTGAGCACGTTCACCGCTTCCAGCGCACGTGCCCGCAGCAACGGCCGGTCGTTGCGCAGCTTGGTCGCCACCGGCCCGGCCTCGGCATCGGTCTTCGGCCGCACGCCCTTGCCGTACACATCGGCCACCAGCACCACGTAGTCATCGCCGGCCAGCTGCTTGGCCTTCTCGATGGCCGATTCGTTCACACCCTTCCAGTTCGGCACCATCACCAGGCCCGGGCGCTTGTCGTTGTCGCCGTCGTCATAGACCAGCACGCCACTGAAGGTCGTGCCCTGGTGTTTCCACTCCACCGGCTGCGTCTTCATCGCCGCCCACGCCGGCATCGCCGCCAGCCCCAGCATCACCGCCACACCGCATCGCCAACGATTCATGCGCCTGCTCCGCAAGAAAAAGGGGACGGAGGGGATTAAGCCGTATTCGCCCCTCCCGCGTCGCATTCTGCATTGGCGACGTGACGCAGGTGTGGTTGGATACGACTTAATCCCCTCCGTCCCCTTTTTCGCATGAACCTTGTTGACCGCTTTCTGTCTGGCCTGATCCCACGCCTGCCTGCCGACGATGCCCCGCAATGGGCTCACGTCCAGGGCGCCAGCGCACAAGACCTGCAGCGCCTGCGCATGCAATGGCCGCAGGTGCCTGACAGCCTGGTGGAACTGTTGTCCCGCGTCGATGGCACCCATTTCCGCGAGTACCCCGGCGGCGGGGTCTGCGTGCTGATGCTCGGCTCGGACGTGGAAGACGGCGGCTATCCGTACTACCTGCGCTCGGTCGCGCAGATCTTCGAGGACCAGCAGCAATGGGACGACAGCATCCGTTCCATCTACGAAGAGTGGCTGGATGACGAGCCGGAGATTCTGGGTGAAGGCATCGACGCGGATCTGCCGATGAACCGCCGCCTGTGCTTCTCGCACTGCATGAACAACGGCGGCACGTCGATGCTTTACCTGGATTTCAACCCCGCACCGGGCGGCACGGTCGGCCAGGTGGTGCGCTACCTGCACGACCCGGACAGCTATGCGTTGATCGCCCCCAGCTTCGATGCGTATCTGCAGCAATTGATCGACGGCGGCTACGCGTTCATCGACGAGGAGCAGTAGATCCACGCCATGCGTGGATGGATTTCTCCGGAGGGTTGCCGGCCAGAATCCCGTTGGGGTCAGAGCCCTTTCCTGCGGAAAGGGATCCGACCCCTCAGGCGATGCCCAGCCCCGGAATCGCGCTGATGTTGTCCGGGTCGAATCCGGCCAGCTCGGCGAAATGACGGCCACGCGCCACGTAATCGCGGTACGCACCAAAGCTCGGCGCGCCCGGCGACAGCAGCACCACCCCACCCTGCACCCCCAGCGCGGCGCGCGCCAAGGCCATCGCCTCGGGCAGATCACCTGCAGCGTGCAGACCGAAGCGACCGGCATCGGCCAGCGGCTGCAGCATGGCGTGGATGCGCGGGCCGTTGCTGCCCATGGTCACGATCTCCACCGGCGGCACGTCGTGCGCCATGTGCTGCATGAAATCGGTCCAGTCCAGGCCACGGTCATGCCCGCCCACCAGCAGCGCGATGCGCTGCCCGGCGAAGCACTCCAGCGCGGCCAGGCTGGCATGCGGCGTGGTGCTGATCGAATCGTTGACGTAGGTCAGGCCATCGGCCACGCCGATGCGCTGCAGACGGTTCGGCAGCGGACGGAAGTCCTGCACCGCCGGCGCAAGCGCCGCGGCATCCAGCCCCAGCGCTTCCAGCGCGGCCAGCACCGCGCACAGGTTGCCACGGTTGTGGCGGCCCGGCAGCGGCGTGTTGCGGGTATCAAACACGGCCTGCTCACCGCGATGCACGATGTCGCCGCGCATGTGCCAGCCCTGCGGCTGGTTGAACCAGACCACTTCGCTGTCGGGCAGCGACAGCGCGGCCAGGTGCGGATCGGCGGCATTGAGCACGGCGATGCGCGGTGCGGCTTCAGTCACCAGCCGCAGCTTGTCTTCGATGTAACGCTGTTCGCTGCCGTGCCAGTCCAGGTGTTCCGGGAACAGGTTCAGCACCACCGCCACCTGCGGGCGGGCGCCACTGCGTGCCACTTCGCCGGTCTGGTAGCTGGACAGTTCCACCGCCCAGTACTCAGGCGCGGGCTGCGGGTCCAGCACTTCCAGCAGCGGCAGGCCGATGTTGCCTACCAGGCCGGTACGGTGGCCGGCGGCACGCAGCAGGTGCGCGACCAGCGCGGTGGTGGTGCTCTTGCCCTTGGTACCGGTCACGCACACGGTGTCGTGCACGATGCCATCGTCGGCCGCGTGTTCGGCGAACCACAGCGCGGTGCCACCAATGAAGCGGGTGCCCTGCCCTTCCGCCGCCAACGCGATTGGCTGGTAGGGGCTGATGCCGGGAGACTTGATCACCACGTCAAACGCGGCCAGCGCTTCAGCAGAAGGCTCGCCACGCACGTCCAGCACGCCCTGCGTTTCCGCACGCGCGGCCTCGACTTCAGCCGCCGGGCAGAACAGGCTCAGCGGCAGCGTGGGCAGGCGCTCACGCAGCACCGCAAACGCGGCGCGGCCCTCACGGCCCCAGCCCCACAGTGCAACGCGCTTTCCGTCAAGCTTCGAAATCTTCACGCACCCGTTCCCACAGCGCAGCCGGAACGCGGTGCTCGCCCTGCAGCTGCAGCAGCGGTGCCAGTTCCAGTTCGGCGGCATCCAGCTGCGGCTGGATCTCGTTGCAGAAGCGCTTCACCAGCACGTCTTCCTTCCACTCCGGGCGTTGCGCCAGGGTCGCCATCGCCGCACGCGATTCGCGGCCTTCGCCCACGCACTCGAACGGCTTGTGGTCCTGGAATTCCAGCAGCGCATCGAAGCCACCGGCCTGCTCGGCATCATCCAGCAGGTTGCGGCCGAAGATGCGCACCAGGCGCGTCTTGGGCATGAACGGGGCCAGTGCCAGGAACACGAAATGGCACTTCGGGCAGACGCCGCACCAGCGGTTCACCGGGCGCTCGCCGAGGATGTGGAAGTTGCGGTTGCAGCTGGAGAAATGCGCGTCGTAGAAGTCACTCTTGGCGAACTGGCGGGCCACCGCCAGCTCGGACATCGGGCGCAGCAGCGAGTAGTACTGCAGGTCCGCCGCCACGTACTTCTGCACATGGCTGCCGAACGCCTGCTCGCAGGCCCAGCCCTTGGACCACTGATGATTCACTTCGCCGGTGCCCGGAATCTGGCTGCCGTAGCTGGCCGAGCGCTCGTTGGAGAACACCACCTGGTCCACGCCGTGCAGCAACGCGGCCAGCACCATGATCGCCGAGTTCACCACCGTCACCGGGATATGGCCGTTCCATGCGCCCTGGCGATTCAACTCGAACAGTTCAGGTGCCAGCGTGCGGCCCAGGTTCAATGTCGGCAGGCCGGTGCGCTCGGCGCACGCACGGATCAGCTGCGAGCCACCGATCCAGGTCACGGTCTCGTCCACGCCCGCACGGCGCAGCGCTTCGATGCTGACCAGCGAATCCTTGCCGCCGCCGATAGCCACCAGCGCGTGCGGCTGCAGGCCCAGCGACGGCGCCTGCACGGCCTCGCCCTGCACCGGCAACCGGAAGCGGCCGCGCAGGTTCAGGCCATTGCGGTAGGCGAATTCGCCCAGGCCGTTGAGGTAAATGGTCTCCACCAGTGCGGCGGTATCGGCATCGATGCTGTAGCTGTCGATGCTGACCGTCTCCGGCACGCCCGCCTTGTAGTAGCTGACACCCGCGATCAGGTGCAGCAGCTGCAGCGCACGCTGCACGGCGGCGGCACGCGCCTCGTCCAGCACGAACGGGGCGCCCGGCACGGTGATGGTTTCCACCATCTCCGGGCCGTCATCAAAGGCATAGACCAGCTTGGCCACGCCGGTCTCCGCGGCGAATTCGCAGCGGACGAAGCGGAAGCGGGAAACCTGGTGTTTGTCGAAAGCAGTCATGGTGTATCCGGTCAGGCACGGGCCCGCGCGATGGCGCGGGGCGTGTCGGTGGGCGGGTGCAGGGCGCGCGCGGCGATCATTCGATCACGTCTTCGCGCGGCAGCATCCGCTGGTTGTAGGTGTTGGCCATCGAATAGCCGTAGGCGCCGGCATCGGCGATCAGCATCACGTCGTCCGGCGCGGTCGACACCGGCAGCTTGCGGCGCTTGCCGAACACGTCGCTGGACTCGCAGATCGGGCCGACCACATCGAATGCGGCCTCAGCGTAGCCACCCTGGCGGCTGAGGTTCTCGATGTCGTGCCAGGCGTCGTACAGGGCCGGGCGCATCAATGCATTCATGCCGGCATCCAGGCCGACGCGGCGCACGCCGTCCTTTTCCACCACCTGGGTGGCGTGGGTCAGCAGCACGCCGGATTCGGCCACCAGGTAGCGGCCCGGCTCGATCGCCAGGCGGAACGCCGGATGCAGCGCCTTGACCTCGGCCAGGCCCTCGGCCCAGGCATCCAGGTCGAACGGCTCGTCCTCGGCGGAATACGGAATCGGCAGGCCGCCGCCGATGTCGATGGTCTGCACGCTGCCGATGCGGCGGGCGAAACCGGCCAGCTCATCGCACATCAGGCGCCAGTGCTGCGCGGTCTCCACGCCGCTGCCGAGGTGCGCGTGCAGGCCGACCACGCGGCTGCCCAGATCGGTGGCTGCGCGCACGAACTCATCGACACGGGCGATCGGCAGGCCGAACTTGGACTCCTTGCCACCGGTACGGACCTTGGCGTGGTGGCCTTCGCCACGGCCCAGGTCGACGCGCAGCCACAGCTCGCGGTTGCGGAACAGGTCCGGCCAGCGCTGCAGTGCTTCGACGTTGTCGACCGTCACGGTCACGCCCAGCGCGAATGCGGCTTCGTATTCGCTGCGCGGGCAGAAGCTGGGAGTGAACAGCACGCGCTTGGGCGACAGTTCCGGCAGGTGCTGGAACACGTGCTTCAGCTCGCCATGCGACACGCATTCCAGGCCGAAGCCCTCGGCTTCCAGCAGCTGCAGGATGGCCGGGTGGCTGTTGGCCTTGATCGCGTAGTAGCGCTGGTCGATCGGCTTGATCGCGGCCAGCGCGCGGGCGCGGGCGCGCACGGTCGGCAGGTGGTAGACGTAGCGCGGCGTACCGGCATCGGCCAGCTGCAGCAGGTGCGCACGCTGGCCGCGCCACCACGGCGTGCCACGCGGGCGCACGGTGCCGGCGATCTCGCGCCAGCGCGGGCCGAATACTTCGGTCTCTTCCACCGGCATCGCGCCGCTGTCGATCAGCTCGGCGTGCAGCACCGGCAGCAGGCCATCGGCATCGGCCTCGTCGATGACGAAGGTCAGGTTCAGGTCATTGGACGACTGCGAGATCATGTGCACGCGCTCGCGGCCGAAGGTGGCCCACACGTCCGACAGCTTGTGCAGCAGCGAACGCATGCCACGGCCCACCAGGGTGATCGCCGCACACGGCACGATCACCTTCACCTTGCAGATCTGCGACAGGTCGGCCGACAGCGCGGCCAGCACATCGGTATTGACCAGGTTCTCGGACGGATCCAGCGACACGGTGACGTTGGTTTCGGCCGAACCGATCAGGTCCACCGACAGGCCGTGCTTCTTGAACAGATTGAACACATCGGCCAGGAAGCCGACCTGCTGCCACATGCCGATGCCTTCCATCGACACCAGCACGATGCCGTTGCGGCGGCTGATCGCCTTCACCCCTGGTACCGGCGCGGCGCTGCCATCGATGCTGGTGCCGGGCAGTTCCGGGCGCTCGGTATCGAGGATGGCCATCGGTACGCCGGCATCGCGGCACGGCTTGATCGAGCGCGGGTGCAGCACCTTGGCGCCGGTGGTGGCGATTTCCTGCGCCTCGTAATAGTCCAGGCGGGTCAGCAGGCGCGCGTCCGGCACATCCTTCGGATTGGCACTGAACATGCCCGGCACATCGGTCCAGATCTCCACGCGGCTGGCACCGAGCAGCGCACCGAAGTACGCCGCCGAGGTATCCGAGCCACCGCGGCCGAGGATGGCGGTACCGCCATCGGCGTGCCGCGAGATGAAGCCCTGGGTGATCAGCAGGCGGGTCGGCTGCGCACGGAAGCGCTGCATCCATTCCGCGTCGGCACGCCACTGGCAGTTCACCGACAGGCGCTGCGACCAGTCGCTCTGGTTCGGCTGCGGCGGCATCGCGTCCAGCCACTGGCGGGCATCCATCCAGCCCATGTCCAGGCCCGACGCGCGCAGGTAGGCCGCACCCAGGGTGGAGGACAGCAGCTCGCCCTGGCCCAGCACTTCGGCCTGCCAGTCGAGCGGACGGGTGGCTGCACGCGCGTCGTCGAGCAGGCCCTGCAGCGCGGCGAGGCGATCGGCCAGCACCTCGCGGCCCAGGCCGAGTTCAACCAGGAAGGCCTCGTGGCGTTCGACCAGCGCCGCCACGCGGTCCCGGCTGTCGGGCGCGCCATCGGCGATCGCGGTCAGTTCGTTGGTGACCCCGGACAGCGCCGACACCACCACCAGCACGCGCGAGCCGGTCTCTTCCGCGCGTTTTTTCGCCAGCTTCCCGATCGTGTCCCAGCGGTGACGACGCGACACCGAGGTGCCGCCGAACTTCAGTACGATCCAACGATCGACAATGGGGGAAGCTGACATGGATTGGCTATGTAGAATGTGGGGAAGCCGCCCTCGGGGGCGGAACCTTTGATTCTAAGCGCAATATCCCCGTAGATGGCCGTCCTCCGTTACCTGCAGCTCGATGTCTTCGCCCCCCGCCCCGGCACCGGCAACCCGCTGGGCGTCATCCTGGACGCCGACGGGCTCTCCAGCAGCCAGATGCAGGCCCTGGCCGCCTGGCTGAACCTGTCCGAGACGGTGTTCTTCCTGCGCCCCAGCACGCCGGGCGCCGACTACCACATCCGCATCTTCACCCCGACCCGCGAGCTGGCCTTCGCCGGCCACCCCAGCGTCGGCGCCGCCCGGGCGGCGGTGACCTGCGGCCTGGCGCAACCGCGCAACGGTGCCCTGCTGCAGCAATGTGCGGCGGGGTTGCTGCCGGTACGGGTGAGCGGCCCGGCCGAGGCACTGCAGATCCAGCTGGCCAGCCCACCGGCGCGGCAACTGGAGACCGCGGCCGACGGAGCGCCCGAAGCGCTGCTGGCGCTGGCCGACAGCGGGCACGTGCCCGAACTGTGGGACAACGGCGCACGCTGGTGGCTGTTGCCGCTGCGCGACGCCGCCGCCGTACGCAGCCTTGTGCCGGACATGGCCACGCTGGCCGACTGGAGCCTCGCCACCGACGCGACCGGTGTGGCCGTGTTCGCCGACGAGGCCGGCGACGACCACACCCGGGTGGTGCGCGCCTTCTGCCCCGCTGATGCAGCCGCCGTGCCCGAGGATCCAGTGACCGGCAGCGCCAATGCGCTGATCGGTGCCTGGCTGCGCCAGCGCAATGCCCTGCCCGGCCGCGAGGGCCGCTACGTCGCCAGCCAGGGCCGCGAAGTCGGCCGCGATGGTCGCGTACAGGTCGAGGTTGATGCGCAGGGCACGGTGTGGATCGGCGGCCAGGTGCAGTGCGTGATCGACGGCAGCATCCGCTGGTAGCCCACGGAAAAAAGGGGACGGAGGGAATTAAGTCGCTTATGGCACATGAGGCAAAAGCGACTTAATTCCCTCCGTCCCCTTTTTGGTGCTCCGCGCTACGCTATGCGGCCTGTTTACTGGAGTGCCGCCTGATGACCACCCGCCGTTTCCTGCAGCTGGACGTGTTCTCCCCGCGCGCCGGCGCTGGCAATCCGCTGGCCGTGGTACTCGATGCCGAGGGCCTGGACGACGCCAGCATGCAGGCCATCGCGCGCTGGACGCGCCTGCCCGAAACCACCTTCGTGTTCCCGCCGCAGGTGCCGGGCGCCAGCTATCGATTGCGCATGTTCAGCCCGCAGAAGGAAGTACCGTTCGCGGGCCATCCCAGCGTCGGTACCGCGCACGCGGTGCTGCAGGCGGGCCTGGCCGCAGCGGTCGACGGCGTGCTGGTGCAGGACGGCATTGCCGGCGCGCTGCCGCTGCGCGTCAGCGGTGAGGGTACGCAGCAGCGCATCGCCATCCGCACCCCGCGCGCGCAGCTGGCCGAAACCGCTGAGGCCACCGATCCGCGCCTGCAGGCCGCGCTGAAGGACTGGCCGCTGGGCACACTGCCGCCGGCACGCATGCAGGGCGGCCGCAGCTGGTGGGTGGTGCAGGTGGCCGACGAGGCCGCATTGCGCGTGCTGCAGCCAGACTGGGATGCAGTGGCCGCACTGGCTGAATCCACCGACAGCATGGGCGTGTTCGCCTATGCCTTCAGCGATGGCAGCGAGGGTTTCGACCTGGCCGTACGTGCCTTCGTCGGCAATGGACGCCGCTTCGAGGACGCCGCCTCGGGTGCGGCCAATGCGGTGCTGGCCGCGTGGCTGGACCTGCGTGACGCGCTGCCGCGTGGACGGACGCCGTTTGAAGTCAGCCAGGGCCGCGAAGTCGGCCATGACGCGCGCCTGACCCTGCTGGTCGACCAGGACGGCGAGGTCTGGTCTGGCGGGCAGGTGCAGACGGTGATCAGCGGCACCATCGATTGGTAAACACCATCGAGGTGGAGCCGAAGGCAGCGGCAGGAGCCGCTGCCAACGTCGGACGCGACGGCCCGGAGGGTGGCGGCCAGGAAGGCCGCCATAACGCTGGCCGGCTGTTACCTGGACCTCGAGATCATGCGGTTGCCGGCCAGCGGCCGGCACTACCCTCAGCCCAGCTCGGCTTCCAGGCTGATCGGCACCGCGCTCAGCGCCTTGGACACCGGGCAGTTCTGCTTGGCGTCATCGGCAATCGCACGGAACTGCGTCGCGTCGATACCCGGCACCACTGCCTTCACCTTCAGCCGGATCTGCGACAGCTGCGGGCCGCCCTCCAATGACAGATCTACCTTGGCTTCGGTATCCAGCGAGGTCGGGGTAAAGCCGGCTTCGCCGAGCTTGGCCGACAGCGCCATGGTGAAGCAACCGGCGTGCGCAGCAGCGATGAGCTCTTCCGGATTGGTGCCCTTTTCGTCGCCGAAACGGCTGTTGAAGCCGTAGCGTGTCTTGTCCAGCAGCCCGCTCTGCGGCGTGCTCAGCTGCCCCTTGCCCGACTTCAGATCGCCTTCCCAGTGCGCTGTGGCGTGTCGCGAGATTCCCATGTGCTGCTCCTGCGTGACGGTGATGAACGGTCACCCTCGCACGGGAGGCGTTAGCCCTGCGTCGCTCCGCCGCACGCCGCAGGTCGCCTTCCGAACCCGGCGCGTGGACACTTTCTCACCAGCCGGAAACGCATTTTTCTCTTGTTTTCAGTGGTTTCTCGCATTCCGCCGATGGGCGGGCGTGGGCCGTCGCGCGCGCTGCCACACCCCCGTCCCCCACGGCGCGCCATGTACTGAATCGGCCTGGATATGAAAAAACATGCACTTTCCGCGCTTCGGGCTATTGGCGGCGCCCAAGAGTTGCCCTACATTGCGCTTGCCGACGGGGTTCGGCGCCGACCAAACAACCAACCGTTCACGGAACAGGAAACCATGGCAAAGACCGCTAAGAAGGCTGCCCCGAAGAAGGCAGTGAAGAAAGTCGCGACGAAGGCAGCCGCCAAGCCGGCCGCTCCGAAGCCGATCAAGGAAGTGCTGACCAAGTCCGGCCTGGTTGCACACATCGCTGAAGCCTCCGGCGTCGTCGCCAAGGACGTCCGCGCTGTGCTGGCCTCGCTGGAAAGCGCCGTTGCCTCCTCGGTGCACAAGAAGGGCGCTGGCTCCTTCACCCTGCCGGGCCTGCTGAAGATCACCACCGTCAATGTGCCGGCCAAGCCGAAGCGCAAGGGCATCAACCCGTTCACCAAGGAAGAGCAGTGGTTCGCTGCCAAGCCGGCCACCACCAAGCTGAAGGTGCGTCCGCTGAAGAAGCTGAAGGACGCCGCGCTGTAAGCGCGCGCCCCAACGCGGATTCCGACGGGACGGCTCTGGCCGTCCCGTTTTCTTTTGCACGTTCCCGGCAGCAGGTCCACGCCACGTGTGGATGCGCCGCCCCGGGGCATCCGCAACACAGCGTTGCCGCATACTGGAAAATCCCCGTTCAAGCCCGTCGCCATTAGCCAGGCGCGGCCTGGGCAGGCCCTGGAACGTACCGGGTGGAACACTGCGTGCAGCCCCGGCCATCGCCGCCGCGCACGGCCTTGCCTAAGGTGGGCACATCCTCCACAGCTACGGCGAGCATCCCCTCATGGCCAGCCCCTCCACCCGCTACCGGATCTCGGTGACCCCCATCGAAAAGGACGGGTTGCAGTGCACCGGGCGCTGCACCATCGAACTGGAACATCGCGCCAGCCGCGACCTGATGCGCCTGCTGGAAGCGGCGCCACGCACCGCTGGCATCAGCGGTGATGAACGCGCGACCCTGGTGATCGCCACCCAGCTGCTGCGCGACATCGTGCAGCGCCACGCGGAGACCGATGGACATGCGTTGGCCGCCATCGCCGGGCAGGTGCTGCCGGCACTGGATGCGCTGGAGCAGTTGCCCTCCTCCCGCTGATTCCCGCGCAGCCGATACACTGTCTCCCCCACATCGCCTCGGGGAGGAGGCATGCGCAGGACGCTTTTCCTGATCGCGCCCCTGGCGCTGCTCGGCTGCTCCAGGCCTGCGGCAGCGCCCGATGTTGCGCCAGCGCCGGCTGTCGCCGGCGCCGGAACGCAGGGCATCGCCGGCTCCGAAGCGGCGTCCCTGCAGACACCGGCGATCGATCCGCTGTTCGCTGCGGTCGCTGCCGACGCCCAACCACCATCGGTGATGCTCAACCGCTACGTGATCGCGCTGCTCAACCGCAACCGCAGCGCCAGCGACGCGGCATGGGCGATTCCACCGGCCGACCCGCACCGCGCAGATGACGCTGCCATACGCCAGCTGCAGGGCGTGCGTACGCTGCGGCTGGACAGCGAGCCCCCGGTGGCACGCGACGGCCAGCATCCTCCCCAGCTGCTGGAAGTGCCGGTGCGGATCCGCGCGGTCACCACCCAAGGGACCTTCCGCTTCGGCGGCTGGTACCGCGTGCAGCCCAGTGCTGATGGCCGCGGCTGGCAGATCCAGTCGGCGCAACTGCGGCCAACGCTGGACTGAACCATTGCAGCGGCATGCACGCGCGATTCAGCCGTCCCGGCTACTCTTTCCTCCATCCTTTCCCAGTCCAGCGGTCACCGCCATGCGCCTGCGTTCCCTGATGACCCGCCTCGCCGCCTCCACCGTGCTGATCGCCGCCGCGATTGGCGCGCAGGCCGCCCCATCCATTTCCGGCCGCGAACTGTCGGTCGGCGCCAGCGATGTGCAGCAGTATCTCGATGGCAGCTTCCCGCGCACCCAGGACGCGTTGGGCGGACTGATCGCCCTCACCATGAGCCACCCCCAGCTGAGCCTCCCGGCCGGCGAGCGCTTGAACCTTGGCATGGACGTGGCACTGGCCACTGCCGGTGGCAATCCGGCCAAACTGGGTACGGTGAAGCTCAGCAGCGGCCTGCGCTACGACGCGCAGACCCAGGGATTCCATCTGCAGCAGCCGAGCGTGGATGACTTCACCCCGGCCAACCAGGGCGGTCGTCTCGACTCCCGTACCCGCGGCCTGCTCAACGCCTGGCTGAGCGACTACGCCCAGCGGGAGCCGATCTACAAGCTGGACCCGGCCGTGGCCGGCGTGCTTGGCGCGCTGCAGGTGCAATCGGCACAGGTGAAGAACGGCAAGCTGGTGGTCACCTTCAACCAGAACCTGGGCAACCTGGTGCCGGCAGGCGTGCTGGGCAAGTAAGGTGGTGCCGGCCAGCGGCCGGCACTACCGGCAGCGCATCAGGCGGCGAGTGCCTTGACCACCGCCTCACTGAAGGCTGGGATGTCGTCCGGCTTGCGGCTGGTGATCACGTTGCCGTCGACCACGACCTCGGCATCGCGCCAGTTCGCCCCCGCATTGGTCAGATCCTGCTGCAGGGACGGCCAGGACGTCAGCTCGCGGCCATCGGCGAGGCCACTGTTGATCAGCAGCCACGGGCCATGGCAGATCGCCGCCACAGGCTTGCCGGCTTCGTCTACTGCGCGGACGAAGCCGAGTACAGCCTCGTCGGTACGCAGCGTGTCCGGATTGATGACCCCTCCCGGCAGCACCAGGGCATCGAAGCTGGCCGGATCGGCCTCATCCAGCGGAATATCCACTGCAACGGCGTCGCCCCAGTTCTTCTCTTTCCAGCCCTTGATCGTCGCCTCCTTTGCAGGCGACACGACGCTGACGCGCGCGCCTTCGGCTTCCAGCAGACGCTTGGGTTCGGTCAGTTCGGACTGTTCAAAGCCGTGGGTGGCAAGGATGGCAATCTGCTTGCCCTTCAATCTTTCTGCCATGGGTGCACTCCGGTTGGGGGTGCCGACAGAATGGAAGAACGGCCCTTGCACGGCGGTGACCCTGCCGTGCACGGCAGGTGGAGAGCCTCCGGGTGGTGCCGGCCGCTGGCCGGCACCTGGATTGCGCCTTGCCGGCCAGCGGCCGGCACTACCCGGTACCGGTCAGCGCTTGGGCTGCAGCATGGTGCCGGTGCACTTGGGCGAGCCGCAGCGGCACTCCCAGATCTTCTTCAGCTTGGCGGTGTGACGCTCGGCCAGGGTGATGCCGTAGTTGTAGGTCAGCTCTTCGCCGGCCTTGATGTCACGCAGCGCCTCGATGAACACCTTATCGCCACGGCTGTCACCGTCCTCGTCTTCCTCGATCACCGCCTCGCAGTTCGGGTCGCAGCTGTGGTTGATCCAGCGCGCATCGTTGCCCTTGTAGTTGGCATCGATCACCCAGTCATCGTTGAGGGTGAACAGGAAGGTATGGCCGCTTTCAACGTCGCCGCTGTCATCGGCATCAACGTCGCCGTGGCTGCGCAGCAGGCCCTTGTACTGGATCACGCGCTCGCCCTGCTTGATCGGGGCCACGGCGAACACGCCGTTGCCATGGATGGCGGACTTGCGGGCTTGGATCTTCTTCGGCATCGGCACGGGCTGTTTGCAGCGGATGGAACCGGGATTCTCGCCCATTCCGGGTGATTGCGAAAATCACCCCGTTGGCGCAGCATGGCGCCCCGGCGGTGGCCCCGGTGCGTCGTCCCGGTCCGTCCCAGCGCCGGCTGAATGCCCGGGTTGGATGCCGGCGAATAAAAGCGTACAATTTCAGTCCGCTTTAAGAACCGCTCGCATTCCCATGTTGCGTGTCACCAAGCTCACCGATTACGCCACCGTGGTGCTGACCGTGCTTGCCGCCCGTCCGGGCGAGGTGCTCAGTGCCACTGAGCTGGCCGAATTCACCGGCCTGGAGCCGCCCACCGTCAGCAAGGTGCTCAAGCCGCTGGCGCAGGCCGGCCTGGTCGAAGGCCTGCGCGGTGTCCGTGGCGGCTACCGCCTGACCCGCCCGGCCATCGAGATCTCGCTGTTCGAAGTGGTCGAAGCGATGGAAGGGCCATTGGCCCTGACCGAATGCAGCCACGACCACCACCAGTGCGGCATGGCGCCCAAGTGCGGCGCGCGCAGCAGCTGGCGGCTGATCAACGACGTGGTCTCCGAGGCCCTGCGCGATGTCACCCTCGCCCAGATCCTGCCCCCTCTTCCCCTTGCCGATGACGAACAGCGCCGCACCATCGTTGTCGACGTCGTCTCCTGATCCACAGGCAGCCCCCCATGGCCACCGAAACCATCGAAAACGTCGCCCACGACGACACCCCCAACCGCGAGATCCACGAGCAGCTCGGCCGCAAGTATTCGGCCGGCTTCATCACCGAGATCGAATCGGACTCCCTGCCGCCGGGCCTGGACGAGGACACCATCCGTGCCCTGTCGGCCAAGAAGGACGAGCCGGAGTGGATGACGCAGTGGCGCCTGGACGCCTACCGCCACTTCCTGACCATGCCGATGCCGGACTGGGCCAAGCTGGAGATCGCGCCGATCGACCTGCAGGCGCTCAGCTACTACTCCGCGCCCAAGGGCCCGAAGTACGCCTCGCTGGATGACGTGCCAAAGGAACTGCTCGACACCTACGACAAGCTGGGCGTGCCGCTGCACGAGCGTGCCAAGCTGGCAGGCGTGGCGGTGGACGCGGTGTTCGACTCGGTGTCCGTCGGTACCACGTTCCGCAAGGAACTGGCCGAGAAGGGCATCATCTTCTGCTCGATGTCCGAGGCCATCAAGGAACATCCGGAACTGGTCCGCCAGTACCTGGGCACCGTGGTGCCGGTAGGCGACAACTACTTCGCCGCGCTCAATTCGGCGGTGTTCTCCGATGGCAGCTTCGTGTTCATTCCCAAGGGCGTGCGTTGCCCGATGGAACTGAGCACCTACTTCCGCATCAATGCCGGCCACACCGGCCAGTTCGAGCGCACCCTGATCGTGTGCGAGGACAAGGCCTACGTGTCCTACCTGGAAGGCTGCACCGCGCCGATGCGCGACGAGAACCAGCTGCACGCAGCGGTGGTCGAGCTGGTCGCGCTGGAAGACGCGGAGATCAAGTACTCCACCGTGCAGAACTGGTACCCGGGCGACGAGAACGGCGTCGGCGGCATCTACAACTTCGTCACCAAGCGTGCCGAATGCCGTGGCGCGCGCAGCAAGGTCACCTGGACCCAGGTCGAAACCGGTTCGGCGATCACCTGGAAGTACCCGTCCTGCGTGCTGCTCGGCGACGACTCGGTCGGTGAGTTCCACTCCGTGGCGCTGACCCATCACCGCCAGCAGGCCGACACCGGCACCAAGATGATCCACGTCGGCAAGCGCACCAAGAGCAAGATCGTCAGCAAGGGCATCAGTGCCGGCCGTGGCCAGAACACCTACCGCGGCCTGGTGCGGGTGGACCGCAACGCCGATGGCGCGCGCAACTACACCCAGTGCGATTCGCTGCTGATCGGCAAGCAGTGTGGCGCACACACCTTCCCCTACATCGAGGTGAAGAACCCGGGCGCCACCGTCGAACACGAGGCCACCACCTCGAAGATTTCCGACGACCAGCTGTTCTACTGCCGCGCCCGTGGCATCAGCCAGGAAGACGCGGTGTCGATGATCGTCGACGGCTTCTGCAAGCAGGTGTTCCGCGAACTGCCGATGGAGTTCGCGGTGGAGGCCAAGAAGCTGCTGGAAGTCTCGCTGGAAGGAAGCGTCGGATGATGCGTACGTCTTTGCCCGCACTGTTGCTGCTGGGCCTTTCGCCCTGGGCCCTGGCCAACGCGTCCTGCACCCCCGAAGACCTGGTGGGTGCCACCCCGGTCAGATTGCCCGCCAGCACGGTCATCTCCGCGCCGAAAGAATTTTCGATAGTGCTGACAACGGGGCAGGACGGCAGCTTCGGCGCGATCCGGGCTCGCCTGAGCTCGGGCAACCGTGAGCTGGATCGCGCCGCTGCCGAATCCATCCGACAGGCCTCCCTCGCAGTCTCCTGCCTGCAAGAACCCGGTGAAGAGATCATCGTGGTTTTCTCCGCCCTCCCCGCTCAACCTGGGCAGCCCGGCAACGGCACGGTGCAGATCGTCCGCATCGCCCCCGCAGCCCCGAAACCTACCAAGCCATGACCATGCTGAAGATCGAAAACCTCCACGCCCGCATCGGCGACAAGGAAATCCTCAAGGGCCTGTCGCTGGATGTTAAGCCCGGCCAGGTGCACGCCATCATGGGCCCCAACGGCGCCGGCAAGTCCACCCTGGGCAATGTCCTGGCCGGCCGCGACGGCTATGAAGTGACCGAAGGCAGCGTGCAGTTCGACGGCGTCGACCTGCTGGAGCAGGACCCGGAAGCGCGCGCCGCCGCCGGCCTGTTCCTGGCGTTCCAGTACCCGGTGGAGATCCCGGGCGTGAACAACACCTACTTCCTGCGCGCGGCGTTGAACGCCCAGCGCAAGGCACGCGGTGAGGAGGAACTCGATTCCATGCAGTTCCTCAAGCTGGTGCGCCAGAAGCTGGCCGTGCTGCACCTGAAGGACGAACTGCTGCACCGTGGCGTCAACGAAGGCTTTTCCGGTGGCGAGAAGAAGCGCAACGAGATCTTCCAGCTGGCCGTGCTCGAGCCGAAGCTGGCGATCCTGGACGAAACCGATTCGGGCCTGGACATCGACGCGCTGAAGAGCGTGGCCGACGGCGTCAACGCGCTGCGTGCCGCTGACCGTTCGTTCCTGGTCATCACCCACTACCAGCGCCTGCTGGACTACATCAAGCCGGACGTGGTGCACGTGCTGGCCGATGGCCGCATCGTCAAGACCGGTGGCCCGGAACTGGCGCTGGAACTGGAAGCGCACGGCTACGATTTCCTCAAGGATCGCGTGGTGCGCGAGGCGGCGGTCTGATGAGCGCCCTGCTCGACTCCATGGCCCAGGCCTTCTGCGGCAGCGACGCGCGCCGCGAAGTGCTGGACGCGGCCCTGCGTGACGGCCTGCCGGCCGCGCGCAACGAAGCCTGGAAGTACACCTCGCTGCGCCAGCTGGAACGCCGTGCGTTCGCGGCTGCACCGCTGCAGGGCCCGGCGCTGGACGCCGCGCTGCTGGAGGACATCCCGGCACCGCGCCTGGTGTTCGTCAACGGCCGCCTGGATGCCGCGCTGAGCGACGTGCAGGTCCTGCCGGACGGCGTGCAGCTGCAGCCGCTGTCGGCCGCACTGGCCTCCGGGGAAGACGCCGTGCGTTTCCTTGGCCGCCGCTACGAGCGCAGCGAAGAGATCTTCGCCCGCCTGAATGCCGCGCTGGCCGATGAAGGCGTGGTGCTGCGCGTGGACGAAGGCGTGCAGGTCGAAGCGCCTCTGCAGCTGGTGTTCGCCAGCGTCGCCGGCGAGACCGACCTGGCCTGGCACCACCGCCACCTGATCGAACTGCGTGCCGGCGCCAGCCTGGGCGTGGTCGAGCACCGCCTCAGCGTCGGCGATTCGGCGCACCTGGACAACACCGTGCTGCACGCCCATGTCGCCCGCGATGCCGTGCTCAAGCACGCCCGCGTGCAGGCCGGCAGCGCGCGCCAGACCAGCTTCCTGCGCACCGACGCCGTGCTGGCCCGCGACGCGCAGTACCACCGCGTCGACCTGGAACTGGGCGCCGCGCTCAGCCGCCATGAACTGAACGTGCGCCTGGAAGGCGACAATGCCCAGCTGACCGCCAACGGCGTGCTGCTCGGCAATGGCCGCCGCCACGTCGAAACCCGCCTGGGCATCGACCACATCGCACGCGATACGAGTTGCGAGCTGCTGTGGCGTGGCGTTGCCGCCAACCGCAGCCGCGTGGTGTTCCATGGTGGCATCCAGATCCGCGAGGGCGCCGACGGCACCGATGCGAACCTGTCCAACAAGAACCTGCTGCTGTCGGCCGACGCCGAGATCGATACCCAGCCGACGCTGGTCATCGACGCCGATGAAGTGAAGGCCGCGCATGGCGCCACCGTCGGCCAGCTCGATGCCAACGCGCTGTTCTACCTGCGCTCGCGCGGCCTGCCGCAGGCACAGGCGCAGGCACTGCTGAGCGCCGCGTTCTGCCACGAGCCGCTGAAGATCCTGCCGGAAGCCCTGCGCGAGCAGCTGGCACGCCGTTTGGACAAGGCCCTGGCCGAAGCGGGTGTGGCATGAACCTGTCCACCCCGCGCCCGATCGAAGAACGCACCGGCGCGCCCGATTGGGATCGCGTCCGCCTCGACTTCCCGCTGCTGATGCGTGAAGTGCACGGCAAGCCGCTGGTCTATTTCGACAATGCCAACACCGGCCAGAAGCCGGTGCAGGTGATCGGCGCGGTGGACGAGTTCTACCGCCGCTACAACGCCAACGTCAGCCGCGCGGTGCATGCACTGGGCAGCGAAGCCACCGACGCCTACGAAGGCGCGCGCAACACGCTGGCACGCTTCCTCAACGTGCGCCCCAGCGACCTGGTGCTGTGCAGCGGCACTACCTTCGCCATCAACCTGGTGGCGTATTCGTGGGCCCTGCCGCGATTGAAGGCCGGCGACGTGATCCTGATCACGCGCATGGAACACCACGCCAACATCGTGCCGTGGCAGCTGGTCGCACAGCGTACCGGCGCCACCATCCGCGTGGCCGAGATCACGCCTGACGGCGCACTCGATCTGGATGCGCTGCGCGCGGCAATGACCCCGGAGGTCAAGCTGCTGGCGGTCACCCACGTGTCCAACGTGCTGGGCACGGTCAACCCGGTGCGCGAGATCTGCCGTGAAGCGCGCAAGCGCGGCATCATCACCGTGGTCGATGGCTCGCAGGCCGTGCCGCACCGCAAGGTCGACGTGGCCGCGATCGGCTGTGACTTCTACGCCATCACCGGCCACAAAATGTGTGGTCCGACCGGCACCGGTGCGCTGTGGGCCCGCCGCGAGCACCTGGATGCGATGCCGCCGTTCCTTGGCGGCGGCGAGATGATCAAGGAAGTCAGCTTCGACGGCACCGTGTTCAACGATGCCCCGCACAAGTTCGAAGCCGGCACCCCGAACATCGCCGGCTTCATCGGCCTGGGCGTGGCCGCCGACTACCTGCAGCAGCTTGGCCAGGAGAACGTGGAAGCACGCGAGGCTGAACTGCTGGCGCATTTCACCGAAGAGCTGCGCCGCGTCGACGGTCTGCGCATCATCGGCGAAGCACCGGAGAAGGCCGCCGTGGTCTCGTTCCTGATCGACGGCGCGCATGCCCACGACCTGGCAACCCTGCTCGACCTGGAAGGCGTGGCCGTGCGGTCAGGCCAGCACTGCGCGCACCCGCTGCTGCAGTACTTCGGCGTGGCGGCAACCTGCCGTGCCTCGCTGGCGTTCTACAACACGCACGCCGAGATCGAGCGGTTCATGACCGCGCTGACCAAGGTACGGAAGCTGTTGGGCTGAGCCGGCACACCGGGTCAGATCCCTTTCGCGATGCGAAAGGGCTCTGACCCCATCAGCATTCCCGACAGCCGCCGTTGCGACTGCAATGCCCGCCGGATCGCGACCAGATGAACCCGGCATACCGCCCGTAGCACACCGGGGTCAGATCCCTTTCGCGATGCGAAAGGGCTCTGACCCCACCAGCATTCCCGACAGCCGCCGTTGCGACTGCAATGCCCGCCGGATCGCCAGCAGATCCCCCGCCGGAATGCCCGCCTCGATGAACTCCACATAGCGCCTGCGCCGTTCATCCGCATCAGAACCCATCAGCTCGAATGCCGAATGCGGCTCGAGCAGCGCATTGGGCCTGCCACGCGCATTGGCGCGATAGCTGGACCAACGATAGTCGCCGGGATGCGCCACCTTCCCCGCCCGAACCGGGTTGAGCTCTATGTAGCGCTGGCAGGCCAGCAGATAGCGATCCGAATCCACCACCGTGGAGTGGAAGCGCCCCTCCCATAACGTGCCGGTGCGGCCCTGCCGATCATTCACCCGACGTACGTAGGCCCGGCTCACGGCCTGCATCATCCGGGACAACCCGCCGGATGCATCAGGCGTTGCCAGAAGATGGACGTGGTTGCCCATCAACACATAGGCGTGAACCCGGCAATGCTGCTGGTGCGCGTGATGACACAGCAGGCGAAGGTAGGCGGCGCGGTCGCCATCGGTGAAGAACACGGGCTGGCGATTGTTGCCGCGCTGGACGACATGTTGCGGGTATCCGGGCGCATCGACCCGTCGTGGCCTCGGCATGGGCAGCTCCTGGTAACAGAGGGTCAGAGCCCTTCGCTGCGCAAAGGGATCTGACCCCGAGCATCTGCCGATTCCGCGCCCGTGCCAGTCGGTCCATGGCCTGCCGTTGGGTCAGTAGACGCCGGGGGCAGAGCTCCTCCGCGTTGCGAAAGGGATCTGCCCCCTCCCCCCATTTGCGCCCGCCCACGCCCCACCTAGAATGGGGCCATGAGCACTCTGACCTTCCGCGCCGCCACGCCGGCCGACATCCCCGCCCTGATCGCCCTCGTCACCTCGGCCTACCGTGGCGACGCCAGCCGCGTCGGCTGGACCACCGAAGCCGACCTGCTGGATGGCGCCCGCATCGACGCCGAAGGCATCCAGGCCGACCTCGACCGCCCGCGCTCGACCATCCTGCTGGCCGAGCGCGGGGACCAGCTGGTGGCCTGCGCCCACGTCGCCGATGTCGACGGCAAGGGCTACTTCGGCATGTTCTCGGTCGATCCGGCCCAGCAGGGCGGCGGCGTCGGCAAGCAGCTGATGGATGCCGCCGAAGCACACGCCGCGCGCGAATGGAACGTACCGGTGATGCAGATGACCGTCATCGACGTGCGCGACGAGCTGATCGCCTTCTACGAGCGCCGCGGCTACAGCCGTACGGGCATCAAGAAGCCGTTCCCGTATGGCGACGAACGCTTCGGCATCCCCAAGCGCGACGACCTGCGCTTCGAGATCCTGGAAAAGCCGCTGAACGGAGCCGCCGCGTGAGTGAGGCCTGGACCTTTGTCTGTGCCGGCAACGAGCTGCTGCCGGGTGAAATGAAGAGCGTGTTCGACGAAGTGACCGGCACGCCGATCGTGGTATTCAACCTCGACGGCGAGCTGTACGCACTGGAAGACCAGTGCACGCATGAAGAGTTCGAACTGTCCTCGGGCGAGTTCAACACGACCGAAGGCAGCGTGGAGTGCGTGCTGCACGGCGCGCGCTTCGACGTGCGCGATGGCCGCGCCCTGTGCGCCCCGGCCTACAGCCCTGTGCCCAAGTTCCCGGTGAAGCGCGAGCATGACGCGATCTGGACCCGCGACGACCGGGATTGAGGCGGCGCTGGGCCCGGAGAGCCCCCAGAGGGCGCCTCGCGGGAGAGCATCCACCCATGGGGTGATCCACTGGAGTGCACTGAGGGGCCCTCCAGGGCCCTTCCAGGCCATCCAGATCGGCAACCCGATTGCGCATATGCGAATCATTATCGTTGATGTTATTCTACGTAACATCTTCGTAACGACATCGCCCCTGCGCCATGGCTTCGCCCGCGCCCACCGCCACGCTGTGCCAGCTCGCCCGCCAAGGGTGGCCACTGCTCGTGGCCGTGCTGCTGACGTTGCTTCTGGGCTGGTCGGCCTTGCACGAAGGGCGTGGCGGCGATCCGGCTGCGCATGGCTGGCAGGCACACGCTGAAGATCTGCTGCAGGCGATGCCGCTGCCGCAACCGCCAGCCGACGAATGCCCGCAGCACGCCGCACCAGCACCGGAGACTCCGTTCGATGGCGAGGGCACCTCGCCCTGCACCGGTCTGGTCCCTGCACGCGCCGCTCTGGTCGCGCGTATCCCGCTGTGGCGCTCCGATGCCCTGCGCTGGCAGTTGCATGATCCCGCGCTGCGGTTGAACCCCGGCCACGCACCGCCCGCACCGCACGCCAGCTGAGGCGCCCTGCGGCCGTTGCCGTGCGCCTGATTGCGTTTCCCGCCAGCCGAGCCTGGCCCGGCTCTACAGCACCCACTTCCCGCCTGTCGCCGCATGCCCATCTGCGCCGGCTCGCGCTCGCCCTTTCCCGATCCAAGCCACTACCCACAGTCATGACCCACATCACGTCCCGCAAGCACGCCCCGCGCGTTTCCCTGCTCGCCACCGCCACCCTGGCCGCGGGCTTTGCTCCGCTGGCTGCGCAGGCTGCCGACGGCGCCGACGCCGGTTCCCGCAACGCCACCGAGCTGGACAAGGTGCAGGTGCGCGGCAGCTGGTTCAACCCGTCCTCGCCGAAGTTCACCGCCGAGCTGCTGGACACCCCGAAGTCGGTGTCGATCGTGTCGGAGAAGCTGATCGCCGAAACCGGTGCGACCAACCTGCAGGATGCGCTGCGCATGGTGCCGGGCATCACCTTCGGTGCCGGCGAAGGCGGCAACCCGACCGGTGACCGCCCCTTCATCCGTGGCTTCGATTCGCAGAGCAACGTGTTCGTCGACGGACTGCGCGACGTCGGCTCGCAGACCCGCGAGATCTTCGACCTGGAGCAGGTGGAAGTGGTCAAGGGCCCGAGCTCGGCCTACGGCGGCCGTGACTCCGGTGGTGGCAGCCTGAACCTGGTGAGCAAGACGCCGAAGCTGAAGAACGAGACCAGCGCCAGCATGGGCATCGGCACCGACAGCTACGCGCGCGGCACCGTGGACGCCAACTACGTGCTGGGCGATGGCATCGCCGCCCGCCTGAACCTGATGAAGCACGAGTCGGACATCGCCGGCCGCGACGCCGCCAACGTCAGCCGCTGGGGCATCGCGCCGTCGATCGCTTTCGGCTTGAACGGCCCGGCGCAGCTGATCGCCAGCCACTACCACATGCAGAGCGATGACCTGCCGGACGCGGGTGGCTTCCCCTACAGCAATCCGTTCTCCAGCGGCCCGAACGTGGCCAAGAACGGCGATGGCCGCCCGATGGTGCCGGACCGCAACAACTACTACGGCCTGGTCGACCGTGATTTCCAGCGCACCCGCGCCGACATCAGCACCCTGGATGCCAGCTACGACTTCGGTGGCCACAAGCTGCGCAACATCGCGCGCCTGGGCAACACCAGCAACGACTACCTGTGGACCCAGCCGGACGACAGCAAGGGCAACCCCAACCTGTACGGCACCTTGTGGCGTCGCACCAACACCCGTGCGGTCGACGTCAAGAGCTTCGCCGACCAGCTGGGCCTGACCGGTGCGTTCCAGACCGGCGCGCTCAAGCACAGCTACAGCGCGGGCGTGGAGTACAGCGACGAGAAGATGACCCGTGGCAGCTACCTGATGTCGCCGGGCACCGCCAATCCCCTTGAAAACAGCGCCAACAGCACTCGCTGCCAGGTGTCCGGCGCGGCCACCGGCTACAACTGCACCGACTTCAACAATCCGAACCCGAACGATCCGTGGGCGGCCGGTCAGATCGTCTATCGCAGCGACAAGGCACTGGACGTCGAGCAGCGCACCAAGACCACCTCGGCCTACGTGTTCGACACCATCGAGCTCAATGAGCAGTGGATGATCAACCTCGGCCTGCGCTACGACGACTTCCGTACCACCCTGACCACTCCGGTGGCCGGCAAGGCACCGACCCGCGTGCGCAACAGCAACGACTTCCTGAACTACCAGGCCGGCGTGGTGTTCAAGCCGGCCGCCAACGGCAGCATCTACCTGTCCTGGGGCACCTCCTCGACCCCGCCGGGCATGGACGGTGGCGACGGTTCGGACGGCCTGAGCGCCGCCGTGGCCGACCTCAAGCCGCAGGACACCAGGAACCTCGAGCTGGGCACCAAGTGGGACCTGTTCGACAAGCGCCTGAACCTGACTGCCGCGATCTTCCACACCGTGATGAACAACGCACGCGTGACCATCGACAATGGCACCAGCCAGAACGCCGGCAAGAAGGAAATCAACGGCTTCGAGCTGGGCTTCACCGGCCAGCTGACCGATGCCTGGAGCCTGTACGGCGGCTACACCTACCTGGACTCGGAACTGAAGGACAACGGTTTCGTCTGTGGCGCACCGGTGGGCCGCACCTGCCCGTCCAACGTCTACGTGCCGTCGCCGAACAACGGCAACGAGTTCCCGAACACCGCCAAGCACAGCGCCAACCTGTGGACCACCTACCGCTTCCCGATCGGCCTGACCATCGGCGCCGGTGCGTTCTACTCGGACAAGCAGTACGGTGACGTCGCCAACACCAAGTGGATTGCCAGCTACACCCGCTTCGACGCGATGGCCAGCTACGCGATCCAGGACAACATCAGCCTGCAGCTCAACGTGCAGAACCTGACCGACAAGACCTACTTCACCAAGGCCTATGCCTCGCACTACGCGAGCATCGCCCCGGGTCGCTCGGCCACCCTGGCACTGAACGTGAAGTTCTGATGTAACTGCGCTCCACCACGGCGGCAGTCTCTCCTGCCGCCGTTTTTGTTTCCGGCGATACTCACCCCATGGCAACCCGTACCCCCATCGACAGCGATGCTCTGGCCGCGCTGCTGCAGCACGATCCGCAGGCTGCCTTCGCACGCGTGCGCGACGCCGCGCAGGCCGGGCAGGTCGAGGCACAACTGCTGCTCGCGCAGATGCACATGGAAGGCAAAGGCACCACACAGGACGCCTCGGCGGCACGGCTCTGGTACGAAACCGCCGCCAACAACGGCGCGCCGATGGCGATGAACATGCTGGGCCGCTGCCACGAACTGGGCCAGGGCACCGCCCCCGACCCGACACTCGCCGCGGTGTGGTACCGGCGCGCGGCCGACACCGGGCTGGACTGGGGCCTGTACAACCTGGCCAACCTGCTGGCCACCGGCCGCGGCGTGACCCAGGACCGCGCACAGGCACTGGCCCTGTACACCCGTGCCGCACACCTGGGCCATGCCAAATCGATGAACCTGCTGGCCCGCCACCTCGAAGACGGGCTGGATACCGCACCCGATCCGCAGGCAGCGCTGGCCTGGTACCAGCGCGCGGCCGAAGCCGGTGATTTCCGCGGCCAGGCGAACTACGCCTCGATCCTGCTGCAGGCCGGCCAGGTCGAGCAGGCCGTGCACTGGCTGCGGCTCGCACTGGCCCACGGCAGCCCGGCGTTCATGGCGCACATCGTGCCCGAACTGGCCGCGTCGCCGCATCCACAGGTCCGCGCCCTGGTCGCGCCGCCGTCCCTCTGAGGAGTCCCGCATGCTGCTGCACATCCCCGACATTCTCAGCGCCGACCAGGTGGCCGACTTTCGCCGCCGACTGGATGCCGCCGACTGGACCGATGGCCGCGAAACCGTCGGCCATCTGGGCGCGCAGGCCAAGCACAACCAGCAGCTGCCCGAGGCCTCACCGCTGCGTCGCGAACTGGGCGAGATCATCCTCGTCGCACTGGCCCGGCACCCGCTGTTCTTCAGCGCCGCGCTGCCGCTGAAATACCTGCCGCCGCGCTTCAACCGCTACAGCGGTGGCGGCACCTATGGCTTCCATGTTGATGGCGCGGTGATGAACCTGGCCAACGGCGAACAGCTGCGTTCGGACATTTCCTGCACCCTGTTCCTGTCGGCGCCGGACGAGTACGAGGGCGGCGAACTGATCATCAGCGACACCTACGGCGAGCACGAAGTGAAGCTGCCGGCCGGCGACCTGATCGTGTACCCGTCCAGCAGCCTGCACCAGGTGCGCCCCGTCACCGCCGGCGCGCGCGTGGCCTCGTTCTTCTGGGTGCAGAGCATGGTCCGCGACGATGTGCAGCGCCGCCTTCTATGGGAAATGGACGGCTCGATCGAGCGCCTGCGGCAGACCGGCGGCGACGCCGAGGCGGTGCTGCAGCTGACCGGCGTGTACCACAACCTGCTGCGGCGCTGGAGCGAGGTCTGAGCCCGGTCGGGCTGGCCTGCGACATTTTGGCAATCATTCTCATTTGCAACAGCTAACAGCTCTCATTACAATCACGCCCCGTTGATGCCGGCCGCTGCCGGCAGACCCCTGGGGACCCCTGCTTGCTGCGCCCGCTTCGCCCTCGTCCACTCATCCATCGCAAGATGGGCACCGCAATGCGCGGCCAGCGTCCTGCGCTGGCCAGCCTGCTGGCGTGGGTGGCGATGCTGGCGTTGCTGCTGGGCACCCTGCCGCTGCTGCCGCATCCGGCGACAGCGGCGACCGTGCAGGTACCGCTGGAAGAACGCGGCGGCGAAGGCCCATTGCAGGAAGAAGCCCCGGCCAAGCTGCGCCGCTGTGCCTCCACCCCGGTGAAAGCGGCCGAGAAGGCACGCCCGCCGTTGCTGCTGGCCAGCCAATGGCTGCGCACCGAGCTTGAACTCGTACCCGCCACGCCGGCCATGCCCGGCGTGCGCCCGGACTGGCCGCTGGCTGCTCCGGACACGCCTTGGGCCGATGCGCCCGGGCGCCGCCAGCAACGCGGCCAGGCGCCGCCGCTCGCCTGATTCACGGCCCCGCGTGACCGCCTGCGCGGTCGCGCCCGCGCGCCGCTGCCTGCTTCATCCCTGCCGCCCCTGACCGGGCCTCCCCGTGCATGCCGCGCCGTTCGCGCCTGGCATCGCACCACCCTGCAACCTTCGAGGTTACTGCCATGGCCCAGCGCCATCGTGTCCGTTCGTCCCTGTCCCGTACCCTGCTGACCAGCGCCGTGCTGGCAGCCATGACCGCCCCTGCCTTCGCCCACGGTGACGCTACCGGCGCGCCACAGACGCTGGACAAGGTGGTGGTCACCGCCTCCGGCTTCGAGCAGAAGGTGATCGATGCACCGGCCAGCATCAGCGTGGTCAGCCGCGAAGAACTCAGCAAGCGCCCCTACACCAACCTGGTCGATGCGCTGCGCGACGTCGAAGGCATCGATGTCGGCCTGGAGGCCACCGACAAGAACGGCCGCGCCACCATCTCCATGCGCGGCCTGCCGTCCGAGTACACCCTGGTGCTGATCGACGGCCGCCGCCAGAGCAATGTCGGCCAGCTGTACCCGAACAATTTCGGTGGCGGCCAGTTCGCCTACCTGCCGCCGCTGGACGCGATCGAGCGCATCGAAGTCGTGCGCGGCCCGATGTCCACGCTGTATGGCTCGGACGCGATGGGTGGCGTGATCAACATCATCACCCGACGCAACCAGGACCGCTGGCACGGCGCCGTGACCCAGGGCTTCACCGTGCAGCAGGATGACCAGTTCGGTGATGCGCGCACCACCGACCTGTACCTCAGCGGCCCGCTGCTGAAGGACCGCCTCAGCCTGGCGGTCCGCGGCAGCTACTACGACGCCAAGGCCTCCAATCCGGAGTGGGACGCACTGACCCTGCCCGACGGCAGCCTGTGGGAGCGCAGCATCGGCTTCGGCGGCGGTGGCAAGTCGGTGGCCAACACCAACTGGAATACCGGCGTGCGCCTGGACTTCCGGGTCAACGATGACCACGAACTGTGGCTGGACTACGACGTGTCGCGGCAGAAGTACGACAACAGCGAAGGCCAGACCGGCACGCTGGACAGCCTGGCCAGCCTGTGGCGCGTCGGCAATGCGGTCATCCCCAACCCGAACGGCAGCGGCACCGTCACCCGCCGCGTGGTGCAGCCGCGCGTCGGCTACACCGCCTACCAGCGCTACGAGCGCGATCAGCTGTCGCTGACCCACCAGGGCCGCTACAGCTTCGGCACCTGGCAGACCTCACTGACCCACAGCAAGAGCAGCAACCTGGGTCGTTCGCTGCCGCTGACCCTGGACGAGCGCGCCAACCTGCAGACGCTGTGGAATGACGTCTGCCGCCGCACCGGTGCCGCCAACAACTGTGCGGCCGGCCGTGGCAATGCCCTGGCCGCGCTCAACCCGAGCGAGATGGCGCGCCTGCAGGCGTTCCTGCCGCGTCCGCTGCGCACCATGGAACTGGAAGGCTACGTGCTCGACACGATGCTCGACCTCGACTTCGGCGCGCACAAGCTGACCGTCGGCGGCCAGTACAACGACACCGACATGATCGACGGCGTGTTCGGCATGGATGGCGCCGGTTATCGCAGCAACACCAGGCAGAAGCACCGCATGTGGGCGCTGTTCGCCGAGGACAACTGGGCGCTGACCGATACCCTCACCGCTACCTTCGGCCTGCGCTACGACGACCACAACGTGTTCGGCAGCCACGTCAGTCCGCGTGGCTACCTGGTGTGGAACGCCAGCGATGCGTGGACCTTCAAGGGTGGCGTCAGCACCGGCTACAAGACCCCGCGACCGGACCAGTTGTTCCCGGGCATCACCGGCTTTGGTGGCCAGGGCGTGCTGCCGCTGGTCGGTTCCCCGAACCTCAAGCCTGAAACCAGCACCAACTACGAGCTGGCCGCCTACTACGAAGGCCAGCGCTGGGGCTTCAACGTCACCGGCTTCTTCAACACGTTCGAAGACAAGATCGCCAGCGGCGGAACGTTCCCGAACTGCGAAGTGGCGCGCGCCGGCAGCGGCTACTGCGTAGACATCGGCCCAGGCTGGGCAGCACTGGGCTACAGCACCTTCACCCAGAGCGTGAACATCGACAAGGCCGAGACCCGCGGCGCGGAACTGGCCGGTCATGTCGACCTGCTCGACACCCTGCAGCTGCGCGGCAACTACACCTGGACCAGGAGCGAGCAGACCAGCGGCCCCGACAAGGGACGCCCGATCTCAGGCACCACGCCGGCAAAGCACATGGCCAACGCCAGCCTCAACTGGCAGATCAACGAAGCGATCAGCCTGTCGCTGATCGGCGAAGGCCGCTACGACCGCTATCGCGACACCCTCATCGACAGTGCCGGCACCCGCCACGTGCGCTATTACGAGGACTACACGATCTTCCACCTGGGGGGCAGCTGGAAGGCTACGCCGTGGCTGACGGTCAATGCACGGGTCAACAACCTGTTCGACAAGGACTTCGTTTCGCAGTCGTGCCTGCTGCTCAATCCCAGCGAGTTCAGTTGCGTGGATGACTACGCGACCAAGGACCAGCGCCGCAGCTACTGGATTTCGTTGAACGCGAAGTTCTGATCGCCGCGCCCGGCCCCGGTGGGTGCCGACCTTGCTCGGCACCGCTTCATCCACGCATGGCGTGGATCTACCGATCGGTAGTGCCGGCCGCTGGCCGGCAACCCGCCAGACCTGCTCCAGGGATACAGAACGACACGCAATTGCGAGCTATTCTCATCAATGATGTAATGGGCAGTCCCCGTCCGCCTCGAACCCTGCCGTGAGCCGTCCTGCCTCTTCCACTGTGCAGCAGCAACAGAACCGTGGCTTCTGGCTGCGGACGCTGCACCAGTGGCACTGGATCAGCTCGGCGGTGTGCCTGATCGGCATGCTGCTGTTCGCGGTGACCGGCCTGACCCTCAACCATGCCGCGAAGATCGAGGCCAAGCCCGAGGTGCAGAACCAGCATCTTGAACTGCCGGCCGCGCTGCTTGGACAGCTCGGCACGCGCGAAGACGGCAACGCACCGATTCCGCGCCCTGCCCGGCAATGGCTGGACACGCAGCTGGGCATCGCCATCGGCGGGCGACCGGCCGAGTGGTCGCCCGAAGAGATCTACCTGTCGCTGCCGCGCCCCGGCGGCGACGCCTGGCTGAGCATCGATCGCGAGACCGGCGCGGTGGAATACGAATCGACCTCGCGCGGCGCGGTGTCCTACCTCAACGATCTGCACAAGGGCCGCAATGCCGGCCCGGCATGGGGCTGGTTCCTGGACCTGTTCGCCGTGGCCTGCCTGGTGTTCTGCATCACCGGCCTGTTCCTGCTGCACCTCCATGCACGGCAGCGGCGCATGACCTGGCCGCTGGTCGGCCTCGGCCTGATGATCCCGCTGCTGATCGCCCTGCTGCTGATCCACTGACTTTTCCCCCTTTCCGGAGCCGCCCCATGCGCGTCACCCTGACCATCGCCCTCAGCGGCCTGCTGGCCACCTCGCCGGCCTATGCCACCACCCTCGACATCAACGTCGAAGTGCCCAAGCTCAACGTGGCCGAATACCACCGCCCGTATGTGGCCGTGTGGCTGGAAGGCGCCGACCAGAAGGTCGCGGCCAACCTCTCGGTCTGGTACCAGCAGACCAGCAACAGCGAAGGCCACGGCACCAAGTGGCTGCCCGACCTGCGCCAGTGGTGGCGCAAGAGCGGCCGCACCCTGCAGGTGCCGGTGGACGGCGTGACCGGTCCGACCCGCCCGGCCGGCAAGCACGCACTGTCGTTCAATGACAGGCAGCCGGCACTGAAGCAGCTGGCCCCGGGCAACTACACCCTGGTAGTGGAAGCGGTGCGCGAAGTCGGCGGCCGCGAACTGCTGAAGATCCCCTTCACCTGGCCGGCCACCGCCGCGCAGAACGGCAAGGCGCAGGGCGCCACCGAACTGGGCCAGGTCACCCTCGCCGTCAAACCATAACTGCCTGAGCCGGGGTCGAGTCCCTTCCGCAGGAAGGGCTCTGACCCCATCGCCGTATCCCCCGGGGTCAGAGCCCTTTCCGATGGAAAGGGATCCGACCCCTTCCAACTGGAGTCTTCCGCATGAAGCGCACGCTCGTCCTCGCCGCCGCCCTGGCCGCTGCCCTTCCCTTCTCCGCCCTGGCCCACAAGGCCTGGCTGCTGCCCTCGCAGACCGTGATCGCCGGCAACGCGCCGTGGATCACCGTCGACGGTGCGGTCTCCAACGACCTGTTCTATTTCAACCACGTGCCGCTGCGCCTGGAGTCGGTGGTGATCACCGCGCCGGACGGCAGCACCGTGCAACCGCAGAACGCGTCCACCGGCAAATACCGCAGCGTGTTCGATGTCGAGCTGAAGCAGCCGGGTACCTACCGCATCGCGTCGGTCAACGATGGCCTGTTCGCCACCTACGAGCAGAACGGCGAGCGCAAGCGCTGGCGCGGCAGCGTGGCTACCTTCGGCGAACTGCCGAAGGACGCGAAGAAGCTGGAAGTGAGCCAGTCGGTCGGCCGCGTGGAGACCTTCGTCACCAACGGCGCGCCGAACGACACCGCGCTGAAGCCGACCAACCGTGGCATCGAGCTGGTTGCCGTCGGCCACCCGAACGATCTGTTCGCCGGCGAGGAAGCCACCTTCCGCGTGCTGGTCGACGGCAAGCCGACCGCCGACCTGGAATTCGAGATCGTGCGTGGCGCCACCCGCTACCGCAACGCGCAGGACGAGCTGAAGGTCACCAGCGATGCCAAGGGCGAGATCAAGGTGACCTGGCCGGAAGCCGGCATGTACTGGCTGGAAACCGGCACCGAGGACAACAAGACGTCGGTGAAGCAGGCCGCCAAGCGCCGCCTGAGCTACGTCGCCACGCTGGAAGTACTGCCGCAGTAATGACGTGGACCGCGATGCCGGGCAGCCCCGGCATCGCATCTGCAGCACACCACCATGACCGATTCCCTGCTCGACATCGCCCGCCTCGGTGGCACCACCATGGGCACCACCTGGAGCGTGTCGCTGGTCGCGCCGCGCCAGCGCGACCTGCACCCGCTGCATGCCGGCATCCAGGCGCGGCTGGACGAGGTGGTCGCGCAGATGAGCACCTGGGAGCACGGTTCGGACCTGAGCCGCTACAACCGCGCCGACGCTGGCCAATGGTGCATGCTGCCGGCTGAGACCCGCCACGTTCTGGCCTGCGCACAGGCCATCGCTTCCGCCAGTGACGGCGCCTTCGATCCCACCGTCGGTCCGCTGGTTGCCCTGTGGGGCTTCGGTGCACATGCCGGTGAACGCCGCCAGCCCGATGCCGCTACTCTGCAGGCCACGCGTGAGCGTTGCGGCTGGCAGCGCCTGCAGTGGCAGGACGATGCGCTGCTGCAACCGGGTGGGCTGGAACTGGATCTCTCCGCGATCGCCAAGGGCTTTGGCGTCGACCATGTCGCTGCGTGGCTGCGCACACAGGGCATCACTGCCGCGCTGGTCGAAGTCGGCGGCGAACTGGCCGGCTACGGCCGCAAACCGGACGGCCAGCCGTGGCGCGTGCTGGTGGAGTCCGCGCCGGAAGAAGATGCGCACACCAATACCCCGCTGCGGGTGCTGGCGCTGGAGGGCAAGGCGGTGGCCACCTCCGGCGATCGCTGGCACCAGTACCAGGTCGATGGCGAGGCCTACAGTCACAGCCTGGACCCGCGTTCGGGCAGACCGGTGCGCCAGGTTGCCGCGGCAGTCACCGTGGTGGCCGACGACGCCATGCACGCCGATGCCTGGGCCACCGCACTGACCGTGCTGGGCCGCGAACAGGGCATGGCGCTGGCCGAGCGCGAAGGCCTGGCTGCACGCTACCTGCAGCGTGCAGCAGACGGCCCGCAGGAATTCCTCAGCAGCGCCTTCCAGCGCCTGCTCGACGAGCAGAGCCCATGAGTACCCGGCCGTCGCGCGCGTGGCTCGGCAACGCGCTGGTCCTGCTTCTGCTGGCGCTGATCGGCTGGGCGCTGCTGCGCCTGCACCTCGGTGAGGCCTGGTGGCAGGGCGCGCCACCTGCGCGGCAGTCGCAGATCGCGGTGCTCTCCACGGTGCTGTACGCGCTGGCCTGCGCTGCATTGTGGTGGCGTGGGCGCCCGCGCGACGATGCCGCAAGCGGAGACACCGCGCCCATCCTGCTGGTCTGGTCCAGCCAGACCGGCTTCGCCCGCGAACTGGCCGAACGCAGTGCCGAGGCCCTGCGCGGTGCCGGCGTGCCCGTGCGCGTGCGCGGACTGCACGAGGTCGACGCCGTGTTGCTGGCCGGCAGCCAGCGCGCGCTGTTCATCGCCAGCACCACCGGCGAAGGTGATCCGCCCGACCACGCCCTGCCGTTCCTGCGCGGGGTGATGTCCACGCCGCCCTCGCTGCAGCATCTGCACTACGGCGTGCTCGCACTGGGCGACCGCAGCTATGGCCACTTCTGCGGATTCGGTCACCAGCTCGACCAATGGCTGCGCCAGCACGGCGCGCATCCACTGTTCGATGCAATCGAAGTCGACAACGCCGATCCGGCGGCGCTGCGCCATTGGCAGCAGTTGCTGGGACAACTCGGCGGTAACGCCAGCGAACTGCCCGACTGGAGTCCGGCCGAGTACCAGCCGTGGACGCTGCTGCAGCGCGAGCATCTGAACCCGGGCAGCCCCGGCGGCCCCGTGTATTGGTTGCGCCTGCAGCCCCCAGCCGATGCAGATGCGCAATGGCAGGCCGGTGACATCGCCGAGATCGGCCCACAGCACGCATCGCACACCGTGCGTGCCTGGCTGGACACACAACGCTTTGACGCGGACATCGTGCTGGATGACGGACAGACGTTGCTGGCACGCGTCGCGCGCTCGCACCTGCCCTCATTGGTTCCCCCGGGTGATCTGCCTGCATTGCTGGCGACCCTGCAGCCGCTGCCGCATCGCGAGTACTCGATCGCCTCGGTGATGGCCGACGGTGCGGTGGAGCTGCTGCTGCGCCGCCAACTGCGCGCCGATGGAACACCGGGCATCGGCAGTGGCTGGCTGTGCGACCACGCGGCCATCGACGAACCGGTGCAGCTGCGTCTGCGCCGCAACGACAATTTCCATGGCGTGCCCGCCGATGTGCCGCTGCTGCTGATCGGCAACGGCACCGGCATCGCCGGCCTGCGCGCGCATCTGCACGAACGTGCCCGGAGTGGCGCGCGCCGCACCTGGCTGCTGTTCGGTGAGCGCACCGCCGCGCACGACTTCCATTTCGGTGAAGAACTGCAGGCGATGCTGGCCAGCGGAACGCTGGCGCGGCTGGATGCTGTGTTCAGCCGAGATGGCGGCGCGCATCGCTATGTGCAGGACCGGCTGCTGGCCGAAGCGGCAACGCTGCGGCAGTGGGTGGATGAAGGCACGACGATCCTGGTCTGCGGCAGCCTGCAGGGCATGGCCCCGGCGGTGGATGCGGTGATCGAGCAGGTGTTGGGTACTGCGGGCAAGGAAGCGCTGTTGCTGGCCGGTCGTTACCGGCGCGATGTGTATTGAACGAACCGTCGGGGTCGGATCCCTTTCCGCAGGAAAGGGCTCTGACCCCAACCACAGCCGCACCATGACGGCGTGCCCAGGCATGATGACAACCGCACAGCTGTAGATCCACGCCATGCGTGGATGGCGCCCACCGGCGCCCAGCAATCATCCCGCTGCTGCACTGACCCGTATCGCCAGCAACTCGCCACCGCCCTGCAACGCGTGCCGCTGACGTTCGCCGGCCGCCAACCATGCGGTATCGCCCGCCTGCAGCGCCGGCAGCCCGCTGTCAGCACCAAACTCCGCCTGACCGGCCAGCAGATGCAGCGCCCAGGCCACGCCCGGTTCGCAGAAGAAGAACATCGCGCCCACCAGCGGCCGGTGCAGCAGTTCGGCCTGCAGCAGCTCGCGCTTCCACATCAGGTTGAAGTCGTGGGTGGTGCCATCGACCAATTCCCCGTGCAGTGTCTCCTCACCAGCAAACCGCACTCGTCCGTGTGGCGGCAGCACTTCCGCCACGCGTCCATCGTCGAAGCGCAGGCGCACGCCATTGCCCTGCAGCAACACCAGTTCGCGCTCCACGCCGGGGAAGGCAGAGAACGCGGCATCCTGTTCGATTTCGGCCACCGACAGGCGCAGCGCCCAGTCATCCCCCTGCGCGGGCAGGCGCAGGATCTCGCGGGTCCAGCCCAGGCCGTTGCGCCAACGTTCGCGGCGGTAGTCCAGGCTGGAGATCACCTGGCTCGGAGTGTGCAGCAGGGAGTCGATGTTCATCGGCGCATTGCATCATGCCGCGCGCCGTCGTGCATCACCGCGTGGCGAGCGTGCCCTGGCCACCGCACCCGCCGGCCAGCAGCTGCGAGTGCTTCAGCCAATCCTGGTCGGGGTAGTAAGCAAACACCATCGTGCCGCCACGCAACGCATCGATCAGCGGCCTGGCCACCGACAGGCGCACCGCCGGGCAACCCAGGCTGCGGCCCAGCCGCCCCTGCAGCTGCGCGGCAGCCGGGTTCACGTATGGCGCACCATGGATGACGATGGCTCGGTCACGCGCGCGGTCGTTGAAGCCCGGTTCCAGCCCGGCCAGGCGCAGCGAATATCCATTGCCACCCATGTAGGTCTCCTGCGCGGTGAACGCGCCGAGGCTGGACATGAAACTGCCATCGCGGTTGGAGAAGTGCTCGGTGCGGTTCTCGCCACTGTTGCGGCCATGCGCCACCCACTCCTCGAACAGCAGGCGCTGGTGGGCCAGGTCGAACACCCACAGGCGCGGCTCGGTGGACGGGCGCGAATAGTCGATCACGCTGAGGCGATCACCATTGATGCCCAGTTCCGGCCGCTGCAGCGCACAGCGCATGGCGTGCGCCGCCAGCTGCAACACGTGGCGGTCGGCCTTGGGCGCACTGCGCGACAGCAGGGCAGCCAGATCATCGGCGCTGGTGGCAAGGGCGGGCGTCTGTGCCAGCGCCGGGGCGCTGGCCGAGGTCGCCAGCAGGCCGAACGCGGCCAGCCGGCACAGGCGGGATGCAGTCATGGGCACAACGAGGGCACTCAGTTGCCCTTGAGGGTGGACCCTGGCGGCTCGGATTCCAAGACCGGCTGCATTCCGGATTCAGCCGGGCTTGGGCGGACCGCCGGCAGCGAGGTCACCAGCAGGGTCGTGCCCGGCACCAGCACCTGGTACAGCTGGCGGGCGAAATCCGGCGGCAGCGCCATCGGCAGCGAGGGCGTGGCCAGCAGGTCCGGCGTGGCCTGGGCACGGTCCTGGCCCAGCAACGGGTAGGCCGTCCACTGGTGCAGGCGCTGGTTCACGTCCAGCGGGCTGGGGGTGTCGCTGTAACCCTGCCCCATCACGAACAGCGTGGTGCCCTGGAACGCCGGCAGGGCGTCAGCCTTCAGCGGCGACTCGCCGATCATCACGCCATCGCGCAGCACGTACAGGCGCTGGTCGTGCAGGCTGACCAGGATGCCGACCTGCCCGGCCGGCGCCGCGCTGTCGTCCCACCAGGCCTGTGCCGGGGCTCCGCCCTCGGCCTCCGGCAGCGCCTGACCGCGCGCGTTCACCGGCGCCAGCACCGACGGATAGGCCAGGGTCATCGGTGAGCTCTTGGCATCGGCCACGACCACGGTATCGCCGCGCTGGGTTTCGCTGAACAGCTTCTGCGCGAAGGCCTGCGGCAGGCGCACGCAGCCGTGCGAGGCGGGATGCCCGGGCAGGCTGCCGCCATGCAGGGCGATGCCGTCCCAGGTCAGCCGCTGCATGTACGGCATCGGCGCGCTGTTGTAGAGGTTGGACCTGTGGTCCTTGTCCTTCTGCAGGATGGTGAACACGCCGGTCGGCGTCTCGTGCCCGGCCTTGCCCGAGCTGATCGTGGTCAGGCCGATGGCAATGCCGTTGCGGTAGACGTAGGCGCGCTGCTCATCGAGGCTGACCACCAGCACGATCGGGCCGGTCGGCGAGATTTCCGGATGCCAGAGGTATTCGCCCGGCTTGAGGTCGGTCGGCCCGCGCACTTCAGCGCTGCTGGCTGCGGCAGCCGTGGGCTTGGCAGCCGCTGTCGGCGCAGCGGCATGGGCCAGCAGCGGCAGGGCCAGTGCAAGGGCGAGCATCAGGGTGGTGGGGCGGAGCGGGAGCATCCAGCGGGGGTCCTTTCCATGCGGTGCGGCCACCGTACACCATCGGCCCGTGGTGGCCGCGGCAAAACCAGGCGCCGGAAATGAAACTGCCCGGCGACACAGCCATGTGTCGTACCGGGCAATCGTTACGTCCTTGTCGGCCTGCTGCCGCCCCCTCGCATCCTGCGCTGTGGGGGTAGCGTTGCATCCTGCACGCGGCCGCGTCTGTCCTGTTTGTATCTCAGCCCCTTCCACAGGTCTGTGATGCCACCATCCTGGTGATTGGTGCCGCGTCCTGCGGCGGTCGGTGGTCACGGCCGTCCTGTCCGTGACCGCTGAACCAGCTTCCTGCCGGTTCCGACGATTCCTGCTGTCAGCGCCTCGGTACGGTCCGCACCGGTACCGATCCGGGTACCGGATCCGCCGGCAACAACCTGTTGCCTACGGTGATCCGCTGTCGATTCCGTTCGACGATTGCTTTCCCTATCCCCTTCACCTGCGTCAGGTCCTCGACGCGATGAAACGGGCCGTGTCTGCGCCGGTGCTCGACGATCGCCTCGGCCTTGGCGGCTCCGACCATCGTCAATCCCTGCTGCAGCGCCTGGGCATCGGCGCGGTTGATGTCGATCGGTTCGGCGGCATGCGCCCCAGCGATCCCCATGACCAGCACCAGTGCCCTCAACACGACAAACCAAGGCACAACGTGTATCTCCTTGTGATTCTGGCCGCCCCGACCGGCAATCCCGTCGGTAGGAACAGTGTCCGTCACCACATGCACACAGCCTATCGGTTTCCCGGATTTCCGTAAGCCAGCCAAATACCCGACGTGATGTAGGAAAAACCCTACCCGTGGCACAGGCGTAGAATGGCCGGATCAGCCCATGCAACCGGAGTTTCAGATGGACAGCGCCAAGCTCGGCCAATTCGTCAATGACAAGTGGGACAGCGAGATCGTCCCGCAGTTGGTCGACTACATCCGCATTCCCAACAAGTCGCCGATGTTCGACGCCGATTGGGTGCAGAACGGCTACATGGAACAGGCGGTCACGCTGATGGAGAACTGGGCCAGGGCCCAGCAGCTGCCTGGCCTGAAGGTTGAAGTGGTGCGCCTGGAAGGCCGTACCCCGCTGATCTTCCTGGAAATTCCGGCCACCGGCGCCGAGACCGGCGACGACACCATCCTGCTCTACGGCCACCTGGACAAGCAGCCGGAAATGACCGGCTGGGACGACGACCTCGGCCCGTGGACCCCGGTCCTGCGCGGCGACAAGCTGTATGGCCGCGGCGGCGCCGATGACGGCTACGCCATCTTCGGCTCGCTGGCCGCCGTGCTGGCGTTGCAGGCCCAGGGCCTGCCGCACGCGCGCTGCGTGGTGCTGATCGAAGCCTGTGAAGAGTCGGGCAGCTACGACCTGCCAGCCTACGTCGACCACCTCGCCGACCGCATCGGCAAGCCGTCGCTGGTGGTCTGCCTGGATTCGGGCTGCGCCAACTACGACCAGTTGTGGTGCACCACCTCGCTGCGCGGCCTGACCGGCGGCAATTTCACCGTGAAGGTGCTCAACGAAGGCGTGCATTCCGGCGATGCCTCCGGCGTGATCCCGTCCAGCTTCCGCCTGCTGCGCCAGATCCTTTCGCGCATCGAAGACCAGGAGACCGGCCGTATCCTGATCGACGGCATGAACGTCGAGATCCCGGCCGAGCGCCTGGAACAGGCCAAGCGTGCCGCCGAAGTGGTAGATACCGAGATCTTCGAGAAGTTCCCGATGGTCGACGGTCTGCGCCCGATGAACGAGGACCTGACCGAGCTGGTGCTCAACCGCACCTGGCGCCCGGCGCTGTCGGTCACCGGCGTCGGTGGCATGCCGCCGCTGGAATCGGCCGGCAACGTGCTGCGCCCGCAGACCTCGGTGAAGCTGTCGCTGCGCCTGCCGCCGACGGCCGATGGCAAGACCTGCGGCGAGCTGCTGAAGGAAGCGCTGCTGCGCGACCCGCCGAATGGCGCGCAGGTCACCCTGGACCTGGAAAAGGCCTCCACCGGCTGGAACGCCCCGGCCATGGCGCCGTGGCTGACCCAGGCCATCGACGACGCCAGCCAGGCCTTCTTCGGCAAGCCGGCGATGTACATGGGCGAAGGCGGCTCGATCCCGTTCATGGGCATGCTGGGCGAGAAGTTCCCGGGTGCCCAGTTCATGATCACCGGCGTGCTCGGCCCGCACTCCAATGCGCACGGCCCGAACGAGTTCCTGCACATCCCGATGGGCAAGAAGGTCACCGCCTGCGTGTCCAAGGTGATCAGCGAGCACTACGCGGCCAGCCTGCGCGGCGAGACCAGCGGTTCGCCGGTGGCTGCCGACAGCGGCACCCGCCACGGCGACCACGGCTGCTGCTGATCCTGCACCCGTGACGGACGCAGCCTGGCCTTGCTAGGCTGCGTCCACCCTTGGCGGAAATCGCGCGCATGAATGGTCTGTTCGGCAGCAGCAGCTGGCTCTACATCATCCTGGTCGGCTTCTTCGTCGGCCTGCTCGGGCGTTTCCTCATGCCCGGCAACAACCGCATGGGCTGCCTGCTGACCATCGTGCTGGGCATCCTTGGCGCCCTGGTGGCCGGCTGGTTCGGCCAGTACATGGGCTGGTACGCCCCCGGTGAGCCGGCCGGTTTCCTCGGTGCGGTAGTGGGTGCGGTGGCCGTGCTGGCCGTGCTGCGCCTGTTCAGCGGCCGTCGCTGACCCCGTCCCTCCTTCCCTTCCTGTTCCCGACGTTGGCGCGCCCGGCGCGCCCGGATATGCCTGCATGACCGAACCCGCCTCCGATCCCCAGCGCAGCGCGCAGCGCCTGCAGTGGGCCCGTGCCCAGCTCGATGATGCCAGCGCGGTGGTCGAACGCGCCTCGGTCGATGCCGGCATGCGCAGCTACTGGCGTACCACCAGCACCGGTGGCAGCCACATCGTGATGGATGCACCGCCGGGACTGGAAGATCCGCGGCCGTGGCTGCGCATGCGCGGCCTGCTGCACGACAACGGCCTGCGCGTGCCCGCGCTGCTGGCGCAGGATCTGGATGCCGGCTTCCTGCTGCTGGAAGATCTCGGCGGCCCGACCCTGGCCAGGATCCTCGACGAGCGCAATGCCGATGAATGGTTCGGTCGTTCGATCGAACAGCTGCTGCGCCTGCAGGCGATCCCGGTGCCGGCCGACTTCGGCCAGTTCGGCGAGGCGCTGCTGCAGCGCGATGCCGGCCTGTTCGATGAATGGTTCCTGCAGCGCCACCTGAACCTGGAGCTGGACTGCGGCGAGATCGAAGGGCTGCAGCTGGTACACCGCCGCTTGATGGACAACGCGCTGGGCCAGGCCCAGCTGATGACCCACCGCGATTACATGCCGCGCAATCTGATGCCGGTCGAAAATGGTCCCGCAGTGCTGGATTTCCAGGACCTGGTGCGCGGCCCGATCGCCTACGACGCGATGAGCCTGTTCAAGGACGCGTTCCTTAGCTGGCCGCTGGAGCGTGTGGACGAGTGGCTGGCGCAGTATCACGAGCGCGCCCGCGACGCCGGTCTGCCGGTGCCCGACCGCGCCACCTTCCTGCGCGATGCCGACTGGATGGGCATCCAGCGCCACGTGAAGATCCTGGGCCTGTTCTGCCGGCTGCGTTACCGCGACAACAAGGGCCATTACCTCGACGACGCACCGCGCTTCATCACCTATCTGGATGAAGTACTGCCGCGCTATCGGGAACTGGCACCGCTGCAGCAGCTGCTGGACGAGCGCATCAAGCCGGCGCTGGCCGAGCTGGGTGCACCGATGCGCGTGGCCCGATGAAGGCGCTGGTCTTTGCCGCCGGCCTCGGCGAACGCATGCGCCCGCTGACCCTGCACACGCCCAAGCCGCTGCTGGAAGTGGCTGGCAAGCCGTTGATCGTCTGGCACCTGGAACGCCTGGCCGCACTCGGCGTGCGCGAGGTGGTGGTCAACACCGCATGGCTGGCCGAACAGTTCCCGGCGACGCTGGGCGATGGCAGCCAATGGGGCCTGCACCTGCATTTCCTGTACGAAGGAGCGACCCCGCTGGAGACCGGCGGTGGCATCCTCAACGCCCTGCCGGTGCTGGGCGATGCCCCGTTCCTTGTGGTGAACGGCGACATCTGGACCGATTTCGATTTCGCCACGCTGCCGCGCGAGCCGCGGGGCCAGGCGCACCTGGTGCTGGTCGACAATCCGGTTCAGCACGCGGACGGTGACTACCGCCTCGATACGCAGGGGGTGCTGCACCACGATCGCGAAGGCCCGTGCCTGACCTATGCCGGCATCGGCGTGTACCGTCCTTCGATCGTGGCCGACTGGCGCACGGTGATCGGCGAGGCGCCGGGCAGCGAGCGGCTGCCGCCGAAGTTCTCGGTGGTGCCGCTGCAGAAGCATTTCATGGCGCAGGGGTTGATGACCGGGCAGCACCATCGCGGGCGCTGGACCGATGTCGGCACCGTGGATCGGCTGCGTGCGCTGGATGCTGAGTTGGCGGCGAACGGCTGAGCCCCTCGTGGCTGGTCGCTCAAATCAACAGCTGTGCTTGGCCGGGCGGTGTGGGTTCGCGGGGGACGCCGTGGACCCGTCCCTGGGGGCTTGGCCGCGGCATCCATGCCGCGGACACCCCCGCGAACCCACCCCGCCCGGCCTCTGACAGTTTCCGTGGGCGTCCAGCCACGGAAAAGAAAAAAGAAAAGCAAAAGCGGGTCGCTTCGCTGCGCTTGCTCTGGTGACGACCAAGGTCGACACCCAACAACAGCAGTCAGCAGTCAGCAGTGCAGTACGCAGTCCCGGCAGATCGCGGGAACCTGTCGAAGGCGGGGTGGATCCGGTTGCGGGGGCGTGAGCCGCATGGATGCGGCGACCGAGCTTACATGGACGTACTTGCAGCGTCCCCCGCAACCGGATCCACCCCGCCATCCCCACGGATAGCCAGCTTTTGACGTTGACGTTGCTTCTGCGGGTGCAGGGCGCAGCCCTGCAAACAAACCCCACCCTCAGTAGCGGGGCCGGCCTTCTTCCAGCACCTGGCGCAGGAACGGCACGGTGATCCGCCGCTTCGCCGCCAGCGACTCGCGGTCCAGCCAGTCCAGCAGCGTGATCAACCCACCCAGCTCGCGCCCGGTGTGCGACAGCAGCCACTCGATGGATGCCTCGTCGATCGCCAGACCGCGTCGCAGCGCGCGTTCGCGCAGCACCGCTGCCCGCCCCTCCTCATCCAGCGGCTGCAGCAGCACGCGCACGCACTGGCCCAGCCGTGAACGCAGGTCCGGCAGCACCAGGCCCAGCGCTTCCGGGGCCTTCTGCGCCGTGTACAGCACGGTCACGCCCGCGGCGCGCGCGCGGTTGTGGAAATCGAACAGCGCGATCTCGTCGTCGCGGTTGCCGGCAACCTCGTCCAGGCCGTCCAGCGCCACCAGCTCGCGCGCTTCCAGCCCGTCCAGCGCCGCACGCACGCGGCCGGCGGCACTGGCCAGCGGCACATAGGTCGGCAGGCGCCCTGCCTGCTCGGCGCTGGAACACATCGCCAGCGCCTGGTGGGTCTTGCCCGTGCCCGCCGCACCTTCCAGGTAGACCCAATCGTGGCTGGCACCCACCGCGATCGCGCGCAGCTGCGCCAGCGCGCCATCCGGCGCGCCGATGAAGGTCTCCAGGCGCTGGTCCCGCGGGTAATGCAGGGCCAACGGCAGTTGCGGCACACCCATCACTTCAGGTCGGGGCCTTTTTCGTTCGGAACGATGATATGGGGCGCATCGACCACGCCGTCAAGCACGATTGCCGGCTTCTCGCCCACGTACAACTCGCTCTGGCGGTAACGCTGGTGCGCGTAGCGCAGCAGCACGTTGGTCACCGCCGCCACCGGCAGCGCCAGCAGCATGCCGAGGAAGCCGAACAGCTGGCCGCCGGCCATCACCGCGAAGATCACCGCCACCGGGTGCAGGCCGATCTTGTCGCCGACGATGCGCGGGGTCAGTACGTAGCTCTCCAGCAGCTGGCCCACGGTGAACACCACGCCGACCAGGATCAGCAGCTTCAGGTCGAAGCCCTGTGCCTGCACCAGCGCGGCGATCACCGCCATCAGCACGCCGGTGGTCGCGCCCAGGTACGGGATGAAACTGATCAGACCGGCAATCAGGCCAATCAGCAGGCCCAGCTTGAGGCCGACCAGCGACAGGCCGCCGGCATAGATCACGCCCAGTGCCAGCATCACCAGGAACTGGCCGCGGATGAACGCACCCAGCACCTCGTTGGACTCACGCGCCAACGCGCTGATGGTGCCAATGTGGTTGCGCGGAATCACCGACGCCACGCGCTCGACCAGCTTGTCCCAATCACGCAGGAAGTAGAACGCCAGGATCGGCAGCAGCAGGATGTTGACCACCCAGGTCACCATCGCGAAGCCGGAGCGCGAGACGTAGCCCATGAACGTGGTGGCGAAGCCGCCGGCCTGCTGCCAGTGGCTGCGCACCCATTCGATCAGGCGGTCCGGGTCCAGCCACTGCATCACTTCCAGGCCGGTCTTCTGCTCGAACCAGGGAATCCCCTTCTCCATCAGCCACGCCTGTGCCTGCGGGGCAACCGCGATCAGGGTGGTGATCTGGCGCTCGATCATCGGTACCAGCACCAGCAGCAGCGCCACGATCACCAGCACCATCGCCGCAAACACCAGCACTACGCCGGTCATGCGCGAGCGGCCGGTGGCCTCAATGCGGTCCACCAGCGGGTCACCCAGCCAGGCCAGCGCCAGCGCCAGCACGAACGGGGTCAGGATCGGCGCCAGCAGCCACACCACCCAGCCGATCAGGCCGGCGAACAGGATGTATTTCAGGCGGCGCAGGAACTGCGCGATTTCCGCTTCCGGGGTCAGAGTCATCGCAGACGGTACTCGTTGCTGACCGGGGCGGCCACCGGGGTACCGGTGGTGTCGTCGATCGGAGCGGGCAGGGCCGGCAGCGGAGCGCTCGGCACCAGCACGCCGTTGTCGCCCAGCATGCGGTTGAAGCCGGCCAGGCCGGTGGTCATCTCCAGGTTCAGCTCCAGCTGGCCAGCCGAGGCATGCAGGGGGGTGACATTGCGCACCACCGGCACCTCGCGCAGGCCGGCGGCCAGACGCAGGTAGTCGTCGGCGCTGTTGATGCCGGTGACCACCACACGGTAGGTCCCGGCCTGACCGACGGCGGCGCCGGCCTTGGCATAGCGTTTGACCAGCGCATCGGCGGCGCCGTCGGCACCGGCCGCCATCGCGCGCATGGCGTTGGCGTCCTTGCTGGTCCACTTGTTCAGTTCACGGCCGTTGTCGACGAACACCCAGTCCGCCTGCCAGCCGCCATTGGCGCGGTACAACTTGCCGATCAGCTGCATCGGCGGCGAGTAGCGCGAGGAGGCACGGGCCACGGCGGCACTGTCCTGGCGCCAGATCGCACCCGCCAGCGCCTGTTCGGCGGCGCCACCACTGGGCAGGCCCAGCTTGTAGCCGCGCTCGATGGCGCGGTTCAGCAACGGCCGGGCGGCGTTGGCCTGCTGCACGCTGACCAGGCGCGGGCCACTGCCATCGTCGACAGCCAGCCACAGCACCGGCTTCGGTCGCGGCTGCGGCCACAGCGGCAGGCCCAGCGCCGACACCAGCGAGTCGACATCATCCTCGCGGAAGCGGGCCACCAGCAGGGTACGGAAGCTGGGGGCGCCACTGGCGCCCACGCTCTGGTCCTGCTTGTAGTCGTAGCTGGCCACGTAGTCCTTGGCGTTGCGCAGCGCCTGCACCACGCCGGGGCGGGACATCACGCTGCGGTCGCCGGACAGCTTGCCCAGTACCACGCTCAGGGCGCGGGCCAGGGCGCCGTTGCGATCGGCCTCGGCTTGGCTGTTGACGGGCACTTCGGCCTCGTACGCGCCACTGGCGGTGGCGACATCACCCTCGGTGCGAAGGCCGCTCTGGGCCATCGTGGCCACCGGCAGGCTCAGCGCAAGGAGCAGGGTCAGAATCAGGCTGCGGCGCATCAGGACATCCATTGGCTCGACGTATCCGGGGGAATTGTTGCCCGAATACGGCCTTTGCGCCAATGCGGCCTGTTAAAATCGCCCGTTCAACCCCTGCCAGCGCCGACGCCCGTGACCAACACCCCGTCTTCCGCCCCCTCCCCCCTCACCTACCGTGACGCGGGGGTCGACATCGACGCCGGCAATGCGCTGGTCGAGCGGATCAAGCCCCTGGTCAAGCGCAGCTTCCGCCCGGAAGTGATGGGCGGTCTGGGTGGCTTCGGTGCCCTGTTCGACCTGTCCAACAAGTACCGCGAGCCGGTGCTGGTGTCGGGTACCGACGGCGTGGGCACCAAGCTGAAGCTGGCCCACCAGCTGAACCGCCACGATACGATCGGCATCGACCTGGTCGCCATGTGCGTGAACGACGTGCTGGTGCAGGGCGCCGAACCGCTGTTCTTCCTGGACTACTTCGCCACCGGCAAGCTGGACATCGACACCGCCGCAGCGGTCGTGGGCGGCATCGCCAACGGCTGCACCGAGGCCGGCTGTGCGCTGATCGGCGGCGAAACCGCTGAAATGCCCGACATGTACGCCCCCGGCGAATACGACCTGGCCGGCTTCACGGTCGCCGCGGTGGAGAAGAGCGAGCTGAAGGACGGCGCCAGCGTGGCCGCCGGCGACGTGCTGATCGGCATCGCCTCCTCCGGCCCGCACTCCAACGGCTACTCGCTGGTGCGCCGCATCTACGACCGCGCCGGTCGCCCGGCCGATCTGGAGCTGGAAGGCGGCGTGAAGCTGGTCGATGCGCTGATGGCACCGACCCGCCTCTATGTGAAGCCGATCCTGTCGCTGCTGAAGTCGCACGGCGAGGCCATCCATGGCATGGCCCACATCACCGGCGGCGGCCTGACCGAGAACATCATCCGCGTAGTGCCCGACGGCCTCGGCCTGGACATCCAGGCGTCGTCATGGACCCTGCCGCCGGTGTTCCAGTGGCTGCAGAAGGAAGGCGCGGTGGCCGACAGCGAGATGTGGCGCACCTTCAACTGCGGCATCGGCTTCGTGCTGATCGTCGCAGCGGACCAGGTGGCTGCCGTTTCCGATGCAGTCAAGGCGCAGGGCCTGGAGCACTGGACCATCGGCCAGGTGGTCACCGCCGAAGGCGCCGAACGCGTCCACATCGGCTGACGCCGGCAACCCAGGAGCCCCGCATGGACGCAACGCCCCCTTTGTCGCCCGCCCCCGTGCCGCCGCCGCTGGCGACGGTACCGCCGTTCAGCGCGCAGGATGCCGACCACCTGCGCATGCTGGCCATCGCACACTACGTGGTCGGTGGCCTGATCGTGCTGTTCTCGCTGATCTTCATCCTGCACATCGTGATCGGCATCGCCGCGTTGACCGGCAGCCTGCCGATGAAGTCCGGCGGCGGGCCCTCCTCGCTGGAGGAACAGCGCCTGATGGGCTGGGTGTTCACCGTTCTCGGCTGCGTCGTCGTGTTCGGTGGCATCACGCTGGGCGCGTTCGTGGCCTATGCCGGCCGCTGCCTGTCCCGCCGCCGTCGCCATCTGCTGTGCCTGATCGCGGCTGGCCTGGCCTGCCTGTTCACGCCGGTCGGCACGGTGCTGGGGGTGTTCAGCCTGATCACCCTGCTGCGCTCGCAGGTCAAGGCCGCCTTCGACCTTCCCGCCGCGACCGCATGACCGCCTCCGGCAATCCGCCGCCGCTGCCGCATCAGACCCTGGCACAGCTGCAGCTGACCAGCCATCTGCAGACACTGAGAGTGCTGTTCTACGCCTTGGCCGGTTTCCACTGGGTCGCCACAGTGGCGTTCCTCGGCCTCAGCGGCTGGGTGGCCCAGTCGCGCGGGTTGGAGGATGCCTGGATGCTGACCACGGTCTATGCGTCCATGGCCGTGCTGGCCGCCGTGCTGGGGTTCGTGCAGCTGCACACCGCGCGCCAGCTGTCACATCGCACCGGGCTGGCCTGGTGCCAGCGCGCGGCGTGGCTGGGCGTGCTGGCTGGACCACTGGGCATGGCGTTGGCCGCCTATGCCTGGGTGTTCCTGTCCAAGCCGGAGATGGCTGCGCTGTTCGACCGCGGTGATCACCTCAGTGCCTGAACCTGGCGGCAGACGCCGCGCCCTATCCTGATCGATTTCCCATGTCCGCGCCTGCCCTCCCGACGTCTGCTTCGCCCACCACCCGCCGCTTCCCGGGCCCGAAGAAGTGGGCTTTCGCCGCCGTACTGGCGGTCTTCGCGATCAGCTGGATCCACCCGCTGTGGCCCACCGAGCAGGCCCTGCACAGCACGCTGACCGTGGTCGGTCTGGCCGCGCTGCTGTGGGTCGACCGCCGCGGCGGCTGGCTGGGCAACGGCGCCTTCATCGCCATCTGCGGCTTCATCGCCCTGCACTGCGTGGCGGCGCGCTGGCTGTATTCCAACGTGCCCTACGACGCCTGGGTGCAGATGCTGACCGGCTGGTCGCCGAATGCGGCCTTCGGCTGGCAGCGCAACCATTTCGACCGCCTCATCCACTTCCTGTTCGGCGTCTGCTTCACTCCCGCACTGCTGCAGCTGGCCCGTCACGCGTGGCCGGCGCTGCGCCTGGGCCAGGCCTTCACCCTGGCAGTGATGACGGTGATGTGTGCCAGCCTGGTCTACGAATGGTTCGAATGGGCCATCGCGCTGGCGCTGTCGCCGGATGCCGCCGAAGCCTACAACGGCCAGCAGGGTGACATGTGGGATGCGCATGCCGACATGCTGATGGCGACCGTCGGCAGCCTGCTGACCTGGCCTCTGATCCGCCGGAGTTCCCTGCAATGACCGCCCCAACCCGCATCGCCGTGCTCGCCTCGGGCCGCGGCAGCAACCTGCAGGCCATCCTCGACGCGATCGGCAGCGGCCGCCTGTCGGCCGCGGTGGTCGGCGTGTTCTCCGACCGCCCCGCCGCAGAGGCCCTGCTGCGTGTCGATGCCGGCCTGCGCTGGGCGCATGCACCGAAGGAATTCAGCGACCGCGCCAGCTACGAGCAGGCGCTCGGCGATGCGCTTGCCGCGGTACAGCCGGACTGGATCGTCTGTGCCGGCTACATGCGCATCCTTGGTCCGGCCTTCGTGCAGCGTTTCGATGGCCGCCTGGTCAACATCCACCCGTCGCTGCTGCCGCTGCACAAGGGCCTGGACACCCACGCGCGGGCGCTGCAGGCCGGTGACGCCGAGCATGGCGCCAGCGTGCACCTGGTGGTCCCCGAACTGGATGCCGGCGCGGTGCTGGCGCAGGCCCGCGTGCCGGTGCGGCCCGGCGATGACGCGCAGGCGCTGGCTGCACGCGTGCTTGCGGTGGAGCATCCGCTGCTGATCGCCACACTGCAGCTGCTGTGCGAGGGCCGCCTGGCTGAACGGGAGGGTCAGCCCTGGCTGGACGGTCACCCCCTGTTTAGCCCCTTGGCCCTAGATTCCGCCGGAAACCTGAACCGGTAACGCTCTTGCACACGCCCCGCTGACTGCGGGGCTGGCATCCTGCCTCCTCCTGCGGTTCCTGTCCTCCATGAAGACCACGACGCTGCTGTCCACTTCACTGCTGTTGTCGCTTGCCGTGCTTCCCGCTGTGGGCTGGGGCCAGGCGCAGCCGCCTGCGGCTTCCCCGCCGCCCACACCCGCTGCGCTGCCACCGAACGAGCCCAGTGTGCCGCTGTTGCCGGCACTGGCCTGGGAGCCACCGCCGCTGCAGCCGTTCACCGCCACCTACCAGGCCTTCTACAAGGGCAAGGAAGCGGGTGATGCCAGCATGCAGGTCACCCACACCGGCGGCAGCCAGTGGCGGGTGGACATGCAGGTGGTCGGCCGCCGCGGCTTTGCCAGCGTGCTCGGCCTGAACATCGAGCAGAGCACGGTGTTCGAGGAGCGCAGTGGCGTCTACGCACCGCTCAGCCAGAGCACGGTGCGCAAGGGCCTGTTCCTGGGCAAGAAGGCCGTGGGCACTTACAACTGGCAGGCCGGCACCGCGCAATGGACCGGCGACGTCAAGAAGGAGCGCGCGCAGCCGATCCCGCTGCGGGCCGGCGACCAGAGCGCGCTGCTGATCAACCTGGCGATCATGCGCGATGCGCGTCCGGGCGCCACCATGCATTACCGCTACGTGGACATGGGCAAGGTCCGCGAACACGACTACCAGGCCGCGCCGCAGACCGAGAACGTCGAGGTCGGCGACCTGTCCTACAACGCGCTGCGGGTCTACCGGACCAACGGTGGCAGAAACGAAACCATTCTCTGGATCGCCAACGGTGTCCCCACCCCGGTGCGCATCCTGCAACGCGAAGACGGCGAAGACCGCGTCGACCTGCGCCTGATCGAATACCAAGGAGTCTGAGCATGAATACCCTGACCCGCCCCCTCACCTGGATCGCAGCCGCTGCCCTGACCGTGGCCAGCCTGCCGGCCATGGCGCTGGAACCGTTCAAGGCGGATTACCTGGCCAGCTACATGGGCATGCAGGCCAACGGCACCATGACCCTGGCCAGCGAAGGCAGCAACAAATGGCGCTACAGCCTGCAGGTGAAGAACCAGCTGGCCGACCTCAGCCAGAGCACGGTGTTCGAGGAAGTGCGTGGCCAGCTGCGCCCGCTCAGCAGCCAGGATCGTTCGGCACTGCTGGTGAAGAAGCGCAACGTGCAGGCCAACTACAACTGGACCAGCAACCAGGCCACCTGGACCGGCGACATCAAGCCGGACCGTGCGGGCCCCATCGCGCTGAAAGCAGGCGACATGGACGCGCTGCTGATCAACCTGGCGATCGCCCGTGACCTGGCCGCCGGCAAGCCGCTGACCTATCGCATGGTGGACGAAGGCCGGATCAAGAACATGACCTACCGCGTGATCGGCAAGGAATCGATCACCGTGGCCGGCAAGAGTTACGAGGCGACCAAGGTCTCGCGCGCCGATGGCAACAAGGAGCTGATCGCCTGGATCGTGCCGGACTTCCCGGTGCCGGCGCGCATGCTGCAGCGTGAGAGCGGCCGCGATGCGCTGGACCTGACCATCAAGGCGATGAACTGAGTGCCGGGGTCGGATCCCATCCCCTCGGGGATGGGCTCTGACCCCGGTTGTGTGGCTGGGGTCGGAGCCCTTTCCGATGGAAAGGGCTCCGACCCCGGGCCCCGCGAAAAGAAAACGCCCGCTTTCGCGGGCGTTTTTCTTACTTCTTTTCCTCGGCCGCCGCCGGCTTGAACTCGGTGCGGCAGTCCACGCGGATCTGCTCGCCGGTGCTGCGCCAGACAAAGGTGCGGCAATGACGGTTGCCGTCCTGGCTGTCGTTCACCGCGACCGCATAGAACGACTCGATGATCTCGTCACGCGTGACCGTGCCGTCGCCGTTCCAGTCCATGTCCTTCTGCTCGATGCCCTGGGTGATGGCGATGTTGGCGTACCAGGCATAGCCCAGCCACGCCAGCACGATCAGCACCAGGGCCAGCAGCGCCTTGCGACGCGGGCTGAACTTGCCGCGCAGGATCATGGCACGCGCCGGATGGTGGCGCCGAGCGAAGACAGCTTCTCTTCGATGTTCTCGTAGCCGCGATCAAGGTGGTAGATGCGGTCGATGGTGGTATCGCCGCTGGCCATCAGGCCGGCCAGGATCAGCGAGGCCGACGCACGCAGGTCGGTCGCCATCACCGGTGCGCCGCTCAGGTGCTCGCTGCCACGCACGATGGCGGTGTGGCCTTCAACCTGGATGTCCGCGCCCAGGCGCAGCAGTTCGTTGACGTGCATGAAACGGTTCTCGAAGATCGTTTCGTTGATCACGCCCACGCCATCGGCCACGCAGTTGAGCGCCATGAACTGCGCCTGCATGTCGGTCGGGAATGCCGGGTACGGCGCGGTGGTCAGGTTGACCGCCTTCGGCCGCCTGCCCTGCATGTCCAGGGTGATGGTGTCGTCGGTGGTCTCGATCTTCGCACCAGCCTCGACCAGCTTGGACAGCACCGCGTCCATGGTGTTCGGGCGCGCACGGTTGACGGTGACCTTGCCACCGGTCATCGCTGCGGCCACCAGGAAGGTGCCGGTCTCGATGCGGTCGGGCAGCACTTCGTGGCGGCCACCGGACAGGCGCTCGACGCCCTCGATCACCAGGCGGGCGGTGCCCAGGCCTTCGATCTTCGCGCCCAGCGCGATCAGGCAGTGCGCCAGGTCGGTCACTTCCGGTTCCATCGCGCAGTTGTCGAGGATGGTGGTGCCTTCAGCCAGCACCGCGCCCATCAGCACGTTCTCGGTGCCGGTGACGCTGACCATGTCGAAGGTGAAGTGGCCACCCTTCAGGCGCTTGGCGCTGGCCTTGATGAAGCCGTTCTCGACCACGATCTCGGCGCCCAGCGCCTGCAGGCCCTTGATGTGCTGGTCGACCGGTCGCGAGCCGATCGCGCAGCCGCCCGGCAGCGACACTTCGGCGGCGCCGAAGCGGGCCAGCAGCGGGCCCAGCACCAGGATCGAGGCGCGCATGGTCTTGACCAGCTCATACGGTGCGACGTGCTGGTTGACCGGACGCGGGTCGACCACGATCGCGCTGCCGCGCGACAGCGTGCCCTGGTCGATGGTGACCTTGGCGCCCAGCTCGCCGAGCAGCTTCACCGTGGTGACCACGTCGTGCAGGTGCGGCACGTTGGTGATCTCCACCGGCGCATCGGCCAGCAGGGTCGCGCAGAGAATGGGGAGGACGGCGTTCTTGGCGCCGGAGATGCTCACTTCACCGTGCAGCGCAGCGCCGCCGGTCACAACGATCTTGGCCATGTATTCGGGATCTTCTGCGGTTCAGCCGGCTTCGGCCGGGGTCACGGTTTTCAGCGCCAGCGCGTGGATCGCGCCGCCCATCAGGTCGCCCAGGGTGGCATACACCATGCGGTGGCGGGCCAGCGGCATCTTGCCGGCGAAGGCCTCGCAGACCACGGTCGCTTCGAAATGCACGCCATCGTCGCCCTGCACGTCGGCGCGGGCGCCAGGCAGGCCGGTTTCGATCAGATTGCGGATGGTGTCGGCGTCCAACGGGCTTTCCTAATAAAATGTGGGTCCATTCTACTTCCGCTGCGTGGCGTCCGCATGGCCGAATCCCTGTTGCCCCCCCGTTCCGTCGACCCTGCCGGCCTGGTTGCCAGTGGCCGCCGCGTGTTCGAGATCGAGCGGCAGGCCCTGGATGCCGTGGCCGACCGCCTCGGCGAGGCCTTCCAGCAGGCCTGCCAGGCGATCCTGGCCAGCCGCGGGCGGGTGGTCGCCACCGGCATGGGCAAGTCCGGGCATATCGCCCGCAAGATCGCCGCCACCCTGGCCTCTACCGGTACGCCGGCGTTCTACGTGCACCCCGGTGAAGCCGGCCACGGCGACCTGGGCATGATCACCGAGGACGACGTCGTGCTGGCCCTGTCCTACTCGGGCGAATCGGACGAGGTGCTGATGCTGCTGCCGGTGCTCAAGCGCCAGGGCAACCTGCTGATCTCCATGACCGGCCGCCCGCAGTCCAGCCTGGCCACCGCCGCCGACATCCATCTGGACGTGAGCGTGCCGGCCGAGGCCTGCCCGCTGGCGCTGGCACCCACTTCCAGCACCACCGCCTCGCTGGCGATGGGCGATGCACTGGCCGTGGCCCTGCTCGATGCACGTGGCTTCACCGCCGATGACTTCGCCCGCTCGCACCCGGCCGGCAGCCTCGGCCGTCGCCTGCTGCTGCACATCACCGACGTCATGCACACCGGCGACGACCTGCCCAGCGTGGGCGCCGACGCCAGCCTCAGCGAGGCGCTGGTGGAAATGAGCCGCAAGCGGCTGGGCATGACCGCCGTGGTCGACGCCGGCGGCGTGCTGATCGGGCTGTTCACCGACGGCGACCTGCGCCGTGCACTGGACAGCGCGCTGGACGTGCGCACGGCGAAGATCGCCGACGTGATGACCCGCAACCCGCGCACCATCGGCGCCGACCAGCTGGCGGTCGAGGCCGCCCGCCTGATGGAGACCCACAAGATCACCGGCCTGATCGTGGTTGATGGCCAGGGCCGCGCGGTTGGCGCGCTGAACATTCATGACCTGTTGCGGGCCCGGGTGGTTTAACCGACAGTCCGTAGACCCCATTCAGTCTGTAACGCCGCACCTGCCCATAACGAGCCTGCCGCCCTGATGCCCTGGTCCCCCCTGCCCGCCTTCCCCGCCCACCTGCATGCCGCTGCGGCCCAGATCCGCCTGGCCTGCTTCGACGTGGACGGCACCCTCACCGACGGTCGGCTGTACTACGACAAGGACGGCAACGAGAGCAAGGCGTACTTCGTGCAGGATGGCCTGGGCCTGAAACTGCTGCAGCAGCACGGTATCCACCCCGTGCTGATCACCGCGCGCAACAGCCAGTCCGCGCTCAAGCGCGGCGCCGACCTCGGCATCGACACCCAGATCGCCGTGGGCGACAAGCTGGCCAGCGTGCAGGCGCTGTGTGCGCAGCACGGGATCGGCCTGGAACAGGTGGCGTTCATGGGCGATGACCTGCCCGATCTGGCGCCGCTGGGTGCGGTCGGCCTTGCGGTGGCCCCGGCCAATGCCCATCCGTGGATCGCCGAACGCGTGCATTGGCAGACCCGCGCCGAGGGTGGCCGTGGCGCCGCGCGCGAGCTGTGCGACATCCTGCTGGCCGCCCAGGGCCGCGCGGATGCGGTGCTGGCGAGGTTTGGCGCATGAACCTGCCCACCTTGAACTGGCGCACCGTGCTCGGCATCAGCCTGCTGCTGGCCGCCCTGCTGAGCAGCTGGGCGGCGCTGCGCAACCGCGACAAGGGGCCAGCCACGGGGGGCCAGGAAATCGGCGTGGATTACATCCTGCATGACTTCCAGATCGTTGCCCTGGATGAGCACGGCAAGGAATCGACCACCCTGCGCGCACCGCGGCTGGAACGCCAGCGCGGCGACCAGACCATCAACATCGCCACCCCGCTGTTCGAGATGCCGGACAAGGATGGCAAGCACTGGACGCTGCGTGCCGAGACCGGCTGGCTCAGCGCCAAGGGCGACGAGATGAAGCTGCGCGGCAAGGTTGCCGGCGACAGCCCGGCCGGCCCGGGCGTGGTGCCGACCACCTTCCGCACCGACCACCTGGACGTGTTCCCGAAGGAGAACCGTGCCCGTACCGACGCCCTGGTGACCATGACCCGCCCGGGCATGGAACAGTCCGGCGTCGGCTTCGAAGTGGATTCGAAGAACAACACGTATCATTTCCTCAGCCAGTCCAAGGGCCGCTACACGCCCAGACGCTGATTCCGCCGCCAGCCCGCGACGTCTCCGGACAGGCGCAGGGCCGGCAGCCCCACCCTCCGCCCCCGGCCCGCCCGGCAGGCCCCCACCGGTAGAACGGACCCCGATGAAGATTCCCTTTGCCGCCGTACTCGCGCTCGGTCTTCTTGTCCCCAGCGCCGCCTTCGCCAAGTCCACCGACCGCAACGAAGACATGCACATCGATTCCGGCGCCCAGTCCGGCATGCTCACCGGCGACGGCAAGACCGTGCTGTCGCAGGGCGTGATCATCACCCAGGGCACGCTGGACCTGCGTTCGTCCGAGGCCGAGATCTACCTCAAGGACGGCGAGGCCGTGCGCGTGGTGTTCACCGGCAAGCAGGCCAAGATGAAGCAGCAGCTTGATGACGGCACCTGGATGGATGCGCTGGCTGATCGCATCGACTACGACATCAAGACCGAGATCATCACCCTGACCGGCAACTACAAGGTCACCAGCGCGCGCGGCACCAATGCCGGCCAGCGCATGGTCTACAACACCCGCACCGGCGAGATGAACTCCGGTGGTGACGGCAGCCGCGTGCGTACCGTCATCCCGCCGAAGAACAAGACCCCGGCCGCGCCTGCGGCACAGCCCAAGGCCACCACGCCGGCACAGCCGGCCGGGAGCAGGAAGTAATGCTCGTCGCCAAGGGCCTGCGCAAAAAGTACAAGCAGCGCGAAGTGGTCAAGGACTTCGGGCTGACCCTCGATGCGGGTGAAGTGGTCGGCCTGCTCGGCCCCAACGGTGCCGGCAAGACCACCTGTTTCTACATGATCGTCGGTCTGGTGGCCGCCGATGCCGGCAGCATCGTACTCGACGGCAAGGACATCACCGGCGACCCGATGTACACCCGCGCCAAGCAGGGGGTGGGCTACCTGCCGCAGGAACCGTCGGTGTTCCGCAAGCTTACCGTGGCCGACAACATCCGCCTGGTGCTGGAACTGCGCGAGGACCTGGACTCGGCCGGCCGCGAGCGCGAATTGAACGGCCTGCTCGACGAACTGCAGCTGGGCCATGTCGCCGACCAGCTCGGCGCCAGCCTGTCCGGTGGCGAACGCCGCCGCTGCGAGATCGCCCGCGCACTGGCCGCACAACCGCGCCTGATCCTGCTCGACGAACCGTTCGCCGGTGTCGACCCGATTTCGGTCGGCGAGATCCAGCGCATCGTCACCCACCTCAAGCAGCGTGGCATCGGCGTGCTGATCACCGACCACAACGTGCGCGAGACCTTGGGTATCTGCGACCGCGCGTATATCCTCGCCGAGGGCAGCGTGCTGGCCCAGGGTTCGCCGGAGGCGATCCTGGACAACGCCGATGTACGCCGCGTCTACCTCGGGGATTCCTTCAAGCTGTGAAGCAGTCGCCGGGTCCCTTTCCTTCCTTTCGGCACAGGCATGAAGACTCGGCTGCAGACATCGTTGGGACAGCAACTGGTGCTCACGCCCCAGTTGCAGCAGGCGATCAAGCTGCTGCAGATGTCGGCCACCGAACTGGAGCTGGAGATCGCGCAGGCAGTGGAAAGCAACCCACTGCTGGACTGGGCCGACAGCAACGACAGCAGCGCCGCCAATGAAGGCAGCGATGGCAACGACAACGAAGCGCCTGCAGAGCGCAGCGATGAGGGCGACGACTGGGCGCCGACCGAACTGGACTGGACGACGACCGGCAGCGGTGGCAGCTTCGATGATGACGACGACAACGGCAGCGCCGCCGAGCGCGTAGCCGAAACCGAAACACTGGCCGACCATCTGCTGTGGCAGCTGCATCTCTCGCATCTGTCCTCGCGTGATCGCAGCATCGGTGCCGCGCTGATCGATGCACTGGACGACGATGGTTACCTGCGCGAGCCGCTGGCCACCATCGCTGAAACCCTGTTGCCGGCGATCCACGCCGACGAGGACGAGATCCTCGCCGTGCTGCACCGCATCCAGCGCTTCGATCCGGTGGGTGTGGCTGCACGCACGCTGGGCGAATGCCTGCTGCTGCAGCTGGATGTGCTGGCCGGCGACACGCCCGGCCTGCTCCTGGCGCGACAGATTGCCGCAGGACCCCTGGAACGTTTGCCTCGCAGCGGCGTCACCGGGCTCGCCCATGAGTTGAAGCTGCCTCTGGACGAGGTCGAGACTGCCGTGGCGCTGCTGCGTTCGCTGGACCCGCGCCCGGGCACGCAGATCGCGCCGCTGTCGCAGGACACCTATGTGGTGCCGGATGTGGTGGTGTGGCGGCAGAACGGCGTATGGCGCGCAGCGCTGGCCGCGCATGCCGGGCCGAAGGTGGTGATCCACCGCGGCTACGAACAGCTGATCCGACGTTGTGGCGACGCCGATGCCGGCTACCTGCGTGCCCAGCTGCAGGAAGCGCGCTGGCTGCTGAAAGGGCTGCAGCAGCGTGGTGACACCCTGCTGCGCGTCGTGCGCAGCCTGATCCTGCAGCAGGCCGGCTTCCTCGAATTCGGCGAGCAGGCGCTGCGTCCACTGACCCTGCGCGAGATCGCCGCCGAGCTCGGCCTGCACGAATCCACGGTCTCGCGCGCGATCGCCCGCAAGCACGTGCGTACCCCGCGAGGCACCCTGCCGCTGCGCGCCTTCTTCGCCTCGGGCATCGATACCGAGAGTGGTGGCGAGGCGTCCAGCACCGCCATCCAGGCGATGATCCGGCGCCTGATCGACGACGAGAACCCGCGCAAGCCGCTTTCTGACGCCAAGCTGGCTGACCTGCTCAAATCGTCGGGAATTCCAGTAGCGCGACGCACCGTGGCGAAGTATCGTGAAGCCATGAACATTTCCGCCTCGCACGAAAGGGTCAGAATCGCTTGACGCGCCGCCGCGCCCGGCGGAGAGGTTCATTGGCACATCCGAACACAGGAGAAACCCGATGCGCATCGAAACGTTTGGCAAAGATGTCGAAGTCACCCCGGCCCTGCAGTCCTATGTTGAGGAGAAGCTGGCCCGGATCGGAAAGCACTTCGACCAGCACTGCGAAGCGCGGGTGACCCTCAAGCTGCAGAAGACCGAACACCACGTCGACGCCAGCCTCAACATTCCCGGCCAGACCCTGCACGCCGAGGCCAATGCCCAGACCATGTATGCCGCGATCGACCTGCTTGCGGACAAGCTTGACCGTCTGGTGATCAAGCACAAGGAGAAAAAACAGCAGCACGCACCGCTGCCGGTGGGCGACAATGGTGGCTGATCGCCACCGTTCCCCGCAGACATGCCCCTGACTGACCTCCTGGCGGCCGTGCAGACCCAGCTCTGCACGGCCACCGACCGTGACAGCGTCCTGCAGGCCGCCGCCGGGTTGCTGGCCTGCCGCCAGGCCAACGCCGAACAGATCTATCTGAACCTGTGCCAGCGCGAAGCGCTGGGCAGCACCGCCATCGGCCACGGCATCGCCATTCCCCACGGCCGCGCGCCAACCCTGGACCGCCCCCGCGGCGCCCTGCTGCGGTTGGCCACCCCGGTCGATTTCGGTGGCGAGGAGCCGGTGGACCTGGTGTTCGCGATGGCCGTCCCCGCCCACTACACCCACCAGCACCTGATGCTGCTGTCCGAGCTGGCCGAGCTGTTCTCGGCGCCGGACATCCGCCAGGCCCTGCGCGAAGCGGGCGATGCCCGGGCGCTGCGCGAGGCGCTGGACATGACCCCACCTGCGAGTGCCGCATGAATACCAGCATCACCGCCCGTGAACTGTTCGAACAGCAGCGCGAGCGGCTGGGGCTGCGCTGGGCTGCCGGCAAGTCCGGCGAGAAGCGCGAGCTGGAGGCCGGCAACACGGTCTCGCGGCGTCCGTCGCTGGCCGGCTATCTCAATGCGATCTACCCCAACAAGGTGCAGATCCTGGGCACCGAGGAACTGTCCTGGCTGGATGCGCTGGAACCGCGCCAGCGTTGGGAGACCATCGAAAAGATCATGCAGTCGCACCCGCTGGCGCTGGTGCTGACCCGCAACCAGGCCTGCCCGGAAGACCTGCGCGCTGCCGCGGACGAATCCGGCACGCCGCTGTGGCTGTCGCCCAAGCGCGGCCACGAACTGCTCAACCACCTGTCCTACCACCTGGCGCGTACGCTGGCGCCGCGGGTAATCCTGCACGGCGTGTTCATGGAGATCTACTCCATCGGCGTGCTGATCACCGGCGAAGCGGGATCCGGCAAGAGCGAACTGGCGCTGGAACTGCTCAGCCGTGGCCATCGCCTGGTGGCCGACGATGCCCCCGAATTCACCCAGATCGCACCCGATGTACTCGATGGCACCTGCCCGGAGCTGCTGCAGGACCTGCTGGAAGTGCGCGGCCTGGGCGTGTTGAACGTGCGCGAGATGTTCGGCGACACGGCTGTAAAGAAGAACAAGTACCTTCGGCTGATCGTCCACCTGACCAAGCCGATGACCGAACCCACCCCGCATGGCTACGAGCGCCTGACCGGCGATTCGGGCACCCGCCATGTGCTGGACCTGGACGTACCGCTGATCACCCTGCCGGTGATGCCCGGCCGCAACCTGGCCGTGCTGACCGAGGCGGCCACCCGCCTGCACATCCTGCGCACCAAGGGCATCGACCCGGCAGCCATGTTCATCGCCCGCCACAGCAACCTGCTGGAACGGCGAACACCCTGATTTCCCTGCCCTTCGAAGAGCCTGTCCATGAGCACCGTCACCCCCTCCGCCCCGACCCTGATCATCGTCAGCGGCCTGTCCGGCTCGGGTAAATCCGTCGCCCTGAAGACCTTCGAGGACCAGGATTACTACTGCTCGGACAACCTGCCGATCAATCTGCTGCCCGACTTCGTGCGCAGCCTGCTGGCCAACCACGACGGCAGCGCACCACGGCGTCTGGCCGTAGGCATCGACGTTCGCGGCCAGGCCGACCTGAGCCAGCTGGGCGACTGGCGGCAGCTGGCGGCCGACGCCGGCGTGGACGTGAAGGTGCTGTTCTTCGAAGCCAGCGACGAGACGCTGCTCAAGCGCTACGCCGACACCCGCCGCCGCCATCCGCTGAGCCAGCTGGGCCTGTCGCTGCCTGAAGCCATCGCCCGCGAACGCGAGTTGACCGCACCGCTGCGCCGCGAGGCCGATGCGGTGATCGACACCAGCAGCCTCAACGTGCATCAGCTGCGGCGGCGGATCATCACCGAGTTCACGATGGACCATGCCACCGGCCTGTCGCTGCTGTTTGAATCGTTCGCCTACAAGCGCGGCGTGCCGGCCGAGGCGGACTTCGTGTTCGATGCGCGGGTGCTGCCCAATCCGCACTGGGACCCGGACCTGCGCGCGCTCAGCGGTCGCGAACCGGGTGTACGCGACTACCTGGAAGCGCAGCCGGACGTGCAGCGCTACCTGGCCCAGCTGATGGACTTCCTCGATACCTGGCTGCCGAAGCTGGGTGATGGCACCCGCAGCTATGTGACCGTGGCGTTCGGCTGCACCGGCGGCAAGCACCGGTCGGTGTTCCTGGCCGAGCGCCTGGCCCGGCATGCCCGCGAGATGGGCTGGGAAGACGTGGCGACGTACCACCGCGAACAGGATTGAGGGGGGGGCGGCCGGGCTGCGCCCGGCACCCGCCGGTAGTGCCGGCCGCTGGCCGGCAACAGCAACAGCAGAAGCGGCATTCCGTGGGATGGCGGGGCGGTGTGGGTCTGCAGGACACGCCGTGAACCCCGCTCCGCGGTCCGGCCCAGCCGCTGGCGGCTGGGCGTTCGGGCGCTTGCGAAGCAGTGCTTCGCAAGCAAAGCGCCCTCCCCCCTGGGGGCTCGATGGCGCCATCCATGGCGCCAACGGTCCTGCAGACCCACACCGCCCCACCTCTGACAGATTTCTGCTGCGGGTGGGTGTCGACCCTGGTCGACACGATGGATCCACGCCTGCGTGGATGAATCGCTGTCAGGCATCGAAAAACGGATGGGGTCGGATCTCTTTCTCAACGGAAAAGGCCTCCCCTGGGAGCAACGCTGAATACGGGACACAGTGCCCCTCTCCTGCTGCTATCGCCAATTCACCTTGACCTGTTAACGTGCAGTAATGACCTGTGGCATTCTCCTCGTAACACATCCTGGGGTCGGGACCGCCCTGCTTGACGTGGCGACCCGGCTCCTGCGGCAGTTGCCGCTGAAAACCGAAGCTTTCGAAGTACCGTTCGACGCAGACCTGGACGCCCTGCTCCCGCTCGCCTCGGCCGCCCTGCGGCGGGTTGACGGGGGTGATGGTGTGCTGATCCTGACCGACCTGTACGGCGCCAGCCCTGCCAACCTTGCCGGGCAGCTGGCCCGGCTGGGGACCCCGGTTCGCCGGGTGTCGGCGCTGAGCCTGCCGATGTTGCTGCGGGTGATGAATTATCCGGAACAGGGACTGGATCAACTGCCCGCCACAGCCGCGGCGGGTACCCGTAATGGAGCGATAGTCGACGATGCTTGAACGAGAACTCACCGTGAGCAACCGCCTGGGCCTGCATGCCCGGGCCACCGCCAAGCTGGTGCAGACCCTGGCGCCGTTCCGCTGCAACGTGACCATGGCCGCCAAAGGCCGTGAGATCAACGCCAAGAGCATCATGGGCGTGATGCTGCTGGCCGCCGGCCAGGGCACCCCGGTCACCGTGCGGATCAACGGCGAGGACGAAGCCGCCGCGATGGAGGCGGTGGTCGGCCTGTTCGAACGCCGTTTCGACGAGGACAGCTGAGCGTGCCACGCGCACGCGCCGGCCAACCCCCTTCCGGCCAGCGGCCGGTACTGCTGCTGGCCGGGCATGGTGCCGCCCGCGGCACGGCAATGGGCCGCGCCCGCGTGCGCCTGCCGCATGCACTGGAAGTGGCCGAGCAGCGCGTTGCCGCCCATCAGGTCGAGGCCGAGCTGGCGTGCCTGCATCGCGCGGTGGACGCCGCGCGCTCGGAGATGCACGAGCTGCGCCAGCGCCTGCATGGAGCGCTGAACCAGGAAGTGGGTGAGTTCCTCGACCTGCATGCGCTGCTGCTGGACGATCCCGAGCTGCTGTATGGGCTGGACGAACTGATCCGCAGCGGACCGTACAGCGCCGGCTATGCGTTGCGCCTGCAGCGCGACCGCCTGGCCAAGGTCTTCGACGGCATGGACGATGCTTACCTGAAGAGCCGCATGGACGACCTCGACCATGTGATCGGCCGCATCCATGCCTTCCTGCAGCCCGAACGCCCGCCAGCGGTGAAAGGCCTGGCCGGCGAGATCCTGGTCTGCGACAACATCGCGCCCTCCGAACTGGCACAGCTGCAGGCGCAAGGCGTGGTCGGCATCGTCACCGCCGCCGGCAGCGCGCTCTCGCACAGCGCGATCCTTGCGCGCAGCCTGCACCTGCCCTTGATCGTCAACGTGCCGCAGCTGCTCAGCCGCATCGCCGATGGCGACGTGCTGATCATCGACGGCGCCGACGGCAGCATCACCGCCAATCCACAGGCCGACAATCTGCGCGACTACCGCGCACGACTGAAGGAACACGCGCGCGAACAGCGCGAGCTCGGCCGCCTGCGCAGCAAGCCCAGCCGCACCCGCGACCAGGTCGACATCGCCCTGCTGGCCAATGCCGAGTCGCTGGAGGACGTGACCCAGGCGCATGCGTTGGGCGCCCACGGCCTGGGCCTGTACCGCACCGAATTCCTGTTCCTGCAGCGCAACGAGCTGCCGGATGAAGAAGAACAGTTCCAGACCTACCGCGATGCGGCACTGGGCATGAGCGGGCGACCGGTGACCATCCGCACCCTCGATCTGGGCGCGGACAAGGCCGACCGCACCGGCCTGACCCTGAGCAACGAAGAAAATCCGGCGCTCGGCCTTCGCGGCGTACGCCTGTCGCTGGCACGGCCGAAGGTAGCCGACACCCAGCTGCGCGCGATCCTGCGCGCCTCGGCCTACGGCAAGCTGCGGGTGCTGGTGCCGATGGTCAGCACCCGGGAGGAACTGCTGGCAGTGCGCCGCCGCATGCTCAAGCTGACCGAACAGCTGCGCGGCGAAGGCCACATGGTGTCCGACCACGTGCCACTGGGCGCGATGATCGAAGTCCCTGCTGCGGCGCTGGCGCTGGAAAGCTTCATCGACCTGGTCGATTTCCTGTCGATCGGCACCAACGACCTGGTGCAGTACCTGCTGGCGGCCGACCGCAACAATGAAGCACTGGGCGAGCTGTATTCGCCGTTGCACCCGGCGGTGCTGCGGCTGCTGCAGATGGTGATCGAGACCGGCGCGCGCCACCGCATCCCGGTGGCGGTCTGTGGCGAGATGGCCGGCGATGCGCGGATGACCCCACTGCTGCTGGCACTGGGCCTGACCGAGTTCAGCCTGCACCCGGGCACGCTGCTGGAAGTACGCCGCGCGGTCCGCGAGGCCGACCTGGCCATGCTGCGCGCGCGCGCACCGAAGCTGCTGGCCGCGCGCGACCGCCGCGCGATCGAACGCTGGCTGGCGCTGGTGGCCGAAACGGCCTGATACCCCCCGCTCGCCGGGCATGCACGCCTGGGGTCAGATCCTTTTCCGCGGGAAAAGGGATCTGACCCCGTCTCGTTGAAGGCCAAGACGTTGCCGGCCAGCGGCCGGCACTCCCGCCACCCGGCGGCTATGCGTTGAAACATCGCCTTGCGATAATGACGCGCTGAACACCCCTGTTGCCGCATCCTTGCCGGGATCGCGGCTTTTCTTATCCCCGCGGGAGCTGCGATGGCTGAAGCTGTACGCCACGACAAGACTGCGCGCCAACTGCGGATGCTGTCCGATGCACTGGACAGCGGCCGGCTGGGCCCGGTGCGTCGCCTGGTCAACACCCTGGCCCCGGCCGAGATCGGCAACCTGCTCGAATCGTTGCCGCCGGGCAAGCGCGAGGTGGTGTGGGGACTGGTTGATCCGGAAGACGACGGCGAGGTGCTGGTCCACGTCGGCGACGACGTGCGCGAAAGCCTGCTCGCGGACATGGACCCGGACGAGATCATCGCCGCGGTCGAAGACCTGGACATCGACGATCTGGCCGACCTGGTCGAAGACCTGCCGGACACGGTCATCGACGAAGTCCTCAAGTCGATGGACCGCGAGAACCGCGAGCGCCTGGAACAGGTCCTGTCCTATCCCGAGGACAGCGCCGGTCGCCTGATGAATCCGGACGTGGTGACCGTGCGCGCCGACGTCAATGTCGACGTCGTGCTGCGCTACCTGCGCCTGCGCGGTGAACTGCCCGACCACACCGACCACCTGTTCGTGGTCAGCCGCCGCCATCAGTACCTAGGCCGCGTGTCGCTGGCGGCACTGGTGACCCACGAGGACACCACCCCGATCAATCGCCTGATCGACGACGAGCAGCCAGCCATCGACGTCGGCGAGAGCGACCAGGAAGTCGCCCGCCAGTTCTCCGACCATGACTGGATCTCCGCGCCAGTGGTGGATGACAACAACATCCTGATTGGTCGCATCACCATCGATGACGTGGTCGACATCATCCGCGGCCAGGCCGAGCACCAGGCGCTGGGCGCCGCCGGTCTGGACGAGGACGAAGATCTGTTCAGCCCGGTCTGGCGCGCGATGCGCCGCCGCCTGATGTGGCTGTCGGTGAACCTGTGCACGGCCTTCCTGGCCTCCAGCGTGGTCGGCCACTTCGAAGGCACCATCGACAAACTGGTGGCGCTGGCGGTGCTGATGCCGATCGTCGCCGGCCTCGGCGGCAACGCCGGCACCCAGGTGCTGGCACTGATGGTGCGCGGCCTGGCGCTGGGCCAGGTCGGCGCCTCCAACGCTCGCACCCTGCTGTGGAAGGAAGTTCGGGTCGCGCTGTTGAACGGCGTGATGCTGGGTTCGGTGCTGGGCCTGATCGTGCTCGCCTGGTTCCACTCGCCCGGGTTGTCGGCAGTGATCGCCATCGCGTTGACCTGCAACCTGTTGTTTGCTGCGTTGGCCGGCGTGCTGGTGCCGTTGACGCTGAAGCGCTTCGGCTTCGACCCGGCGCTGGCCAGCGGCATCTTCCTCACCGCCGTGACCGATTCGATGGGCTTCTTCACCTTCCTCGGCCTGGCCACCCTGGTGCTGCTGCACTGACCATCTCGACGGTCGGATCCCCGCTGCGCGGCGCTCTGACCCGATCCCAACTGGATCCCCCCATGGCAACGACAATCGAAAACTACTTCCAGCCCGGCTGGCGCGACCAGCAGCACACCTGCCCGGCCTGTGAATGGAAGGGCAGCTCGCGCGCCATGGAAATGGAACTGGACGAGGACGCCACCGAGTACGACTGCCCGGTCTGCGAGAACCCACTGCTGGTGGTCCTGCACCCGGACATTGCGCAGGTGCAGGCCGCCGCCGCCGAAGGCAATGCCGAGGCACAGGAGCAGTTGGAGATCATCGCCAGCTTCCCGCGCCCGCAGTGACGCGGCGCACGATGCCGGGCCGACGTCGGCGGACTACGATGCAGGCGATCTCGCCGCTTCGGAAAATCCCATGGTCCGTTTGCTGTCGCGCTGGCTGCCACTGCTGGCCCTTCTGATGATGAGCGGTTGCACTTCGCTGCCGGACAGCGCGCGTGGCCGCTTCGAAGCACGTGCGGTGAAGGTGGACGGGCAAACGGCTTACTACCAGGTGTTCATTCCGGCCGGCGTGCAGGCCGCCGCTCCCACCCACCTTCCGGTCGTCCTGTTCCTGCACGGCTCGGGCGAGCGCGGCGCCGATGGCGTCAAGCAGACCCACGCCGGGCTGGGGCCTTACCTGCGCGCGCATCCCGATTTCCCCGCCCTGGTGGTGTTCCCACAGGTGCCGGGCCACGAGGAATGGAGCGGCCGCAACAACCGTGCGGCAGTGGCCGCGCTGGACGCGACGATCGCCGAATTCGGCGCCGACCCGGCGCGGCAATACCTGACCGGCATGTCGATGGGCGGCTATGGCAGCTGGAACATCGCATTGGATGACCCACGCCGCTTTGCCGCGATCGTCCCCGTATGCGGCGCGGTGCTCGCCCCGCGTGCGGTACGCCCGACCCTGTTCGTCGAGCAGGTCGCGCACGAAGCGGACCCGTACGCGGTGATTGCCCAGCGCCTGCAGCACACGCCGATCTGGATCTTCCACGGCGCACTGGATGACGTGGTGCCGCCGGACGACGACCGCAGACTGCATGCCGCATTCCAGCGCGCCGCCGCACGCGACGTGCGCTACACCGAATACCCGGAAGGCAACCACAATGCCTGGGACGCCACCTACGCCGACCCGGCAATGTGGGAATGGCTGTTCGCGCAGAAGCGCTGAACCGCAGCTTCTGCTGGGAAACACCTGTTGGTGGATGCCTACCGTTGGTCGGCTTGGGTATTGGTGGGTGCCGACCGTTGGTCGGCACTACCTCTCCGCTTCGGGGTAATCCATTGCCTGGTACCTCTCATCGATCTCCCATCGGCACCAGGCATACGGATACTCTCCCACGCAGCTCGCCAAGTTCGCCCTGACCGGGTTGGCGACGATGTACATCGCATGGCGAAACAGTGATTCTTCAGAACGAATGGCGTGATCGTGATAGCTCGATTGCCAGAATGGTCCTGTCCTACCCAGCATGCGGTTGATCCGCAATGCACTGCTCGATTTGAAGCGTTGCATGATGTAGTCCAGCGAGAACGCACGGATCTCCACAAGCCAATGGATGTGGTCCGGCATGACCACATAGGCAAGTGAGTGCGTCAGGCCCTCAGCATCAATGCGACGGAACACATCCATCACCTCCTGTGCCGCAGTGGCATCATCGAAGTAGCGTCGACGCTCCTGGATGACGGTGGTCAGGATGTAGGATTGTCCGATCCGGGAATGGCGGCCAAGGCGTAGGCGTGCGCGGCTCATGGGCCCAAGCGTGCGCCTGCCGCTACTCCGGTTCTATCGGGCAATCACGTCAGTACAGGTAGGCCCGGAACCATTCAATGGCTAGGCCCGCACTTCACCGCACTGACGGTTCAGTGCCGACCAACGGTCGGCACCCACCGGATCGGATAAGGACAGATCAACCGTGCTGACCAACGGTCGGCACCCACCGGATCGGATAAGGACAGATCAACCGTGCCGACCAACGGTCGGCACCCACCGGATCGGATAAGGACAGATCAACCGTGCCGACCAACGGTCGGCACCCACCCGGGCAGGTCAGCCCAGCAGGGTTTCCAGCACGGCCATGCGCACGGCGACGCCGTTGGCGACCTGGCGCAGCACCCACGACTGCGGGCCGTCGGCCACCTCGTCGGTCACTTCCACGCCGCGGTTGATCGGGCCCGGGTGCAGCACCGCGGCATCCTTGCCCGCGCGCGCCAGGCGTTCGTTGGTCAGGCCGTACTGCGCGTGGTACTGCTCCAGCGACGGCACCAGGCCTTCTTCCATGCGCTCGCGCTGCAGGCGCAGCATCATCAGCGCGTCGACGCCTTCCAGCATCGCGTCGAAATCATCGCCGACCACGCAGCCCTTCAGGGTCTCGTCGTCCGGCAGCAGCGACTGCGGGCCACACACGCGGATCTCGCCCACGCCCAGCGTGCGCAGCGCATGCAGGTCGGTGCGGGCCACGCGCGAGTGCTTTACGTCGCCGACGATCACGACTTTCAGCTTCGAGAAATCCGGGCCCTTGGCCTGGCGCAGGGTCAGCATGTCCAGCAGGCCCTGGGTCGGGTGCGAACTGCGGCCGTCACCGGCATTGATCAGCGCGGTGCCCTCGCCTGCCGCATCGGCCAGTGCGGCCACGGCGCCGTCATCGGGGTGGCGCACCACGAAGCCGCGCACGCCCATCGCTTCCAGGTTGCGAAGCGTGTCGCAGGCGGTCTCACCCTTGCGGGTAGAGGAGGTCGAGGCGTCGAAATTCAGCACGTCCGCCCCCAGCCGCTGCGCGGCCAGCTGGAACGAACTGCGGGTGCGCGTGGACGGTTCGAAGAACAGCGTGCACACCGCCGAACCGGCCAGCACGTGGCGCTTGTTGCCGACGCGGCCGACTGCGGCATCGCGGATCTGCCCTGCGCGGTCGAGCAGCTGCAGCAGCGTTTCGCGCGGCAGGCCCTCCAGGGTCAGCAGGTGGCGCAGGCGTCCGGAGGCATCGATTTGCTGGGCGGTCATGGCGGTGTCGGGCAGTCAGGGAATGGGGGTGGCGTCGTCCGGCGACGACAGCCAGCGGTCGATGATCACCGCTGCGGCGACGGCATCGAGGGCGGCCGCATCACGGCGGCGCTTGCGCCCTTCGGCGCGCTCGACGGCGAAGCGGCGTGCGGCCTCGACCGAGCTGGAACGCTCGTCGATCATCACCACCGGCAGCTTGAAGCGCTCCCGCAGCTGGCGGGCGAAGCCCTGCGCGCGCTTGCGGTTGGGCTGGTCCTGGCCGTCCAGGGTCAGCGGGTCGCCGACCACCAGGCCGTCGGGCTTCCATTCCTTGAGCAGGCGTTCGATCGCGGTCCAGTCCGGGCCGTTGCCGTGCACATCGACCACGGCCACCGCGCGCGCATGCGCGGCGAAGGCACTGCCGATGGCCACGCCGATCCGTCGCGAGCCGACATCGAAACCCAGAACGGTGCCATCACGGCGGATCGCCGGGGCAGCAGAATCCGGCGCGGGCGTGATGGGCTCAGACATGGCCGCTGTAGTCGGTCAGCCGGAACAGGTCCACGCCGATGCGCGAGGCCGCACCCTGCCAGCGCTGCTCCAGCGGCAGCTGGAACACCAGCTCGGCATCGGCCGGCACGGTCAGCCAGCTGTTCTCGGACAGCTCGCTTTCCAGCTGCCCTGCGCCCCAACCGGCACAGCCGAGGGTGACCACGGCATTGGCCGGGCCTTCGCCGCGCGCCATCGCTTCGAGGATGTCGCGCGAGGTGGTCAGGTACAGGCCGTCGCCCACGGTCAGGCTGGAATCCCACGCCCGCGCGTCGTCATGGATGACGAAGCCGCGCTCGGGATGCACCGGGCCGCCGTTGAGCACCATGCGCGCCTGCAGGTCGCCATCACCGGTGGTGATGTCCATCTGTGCAAGCACTTCACCCAGCGTGTACTCGGAAGGCTGGTTGACCAGCACGCCCATCGCCCCGTTCTCGTCGTGCTGGCAGATCAGCGCGACGCTGCGGGCGAAGGTCGCGTCGAGCAGCGACGGCAGCGCGACGAGCAGGTGATCGGCAAGGGAGGTCGGCGTTACAGGCATGGCCCTATTCTACCTGCTGGGGGCGGGATGGTCGCGCGATGGCGTCGAACAGCGATGGGCTAGGATGGTGCTTTGCCATGGAAGGTCATCGATGCAGTCTTCAACGCCCCTGACCCTGCCGGCACGCAGCGCCATCGTCCTGCTTGCCCTGCTGCAGGGCCTGATGCTGTATGCCGCGCAGGAACTGTCCGACGCGTGGCCGTTCCGCGATATCGGCTGGCGCTACTGCTGGTACGCCTGGGTGCTGGCCATTCCCAGCGCTGTGGCGCTGAGCCTGGTGGAGCTGGGCCAGCGCCGCCTGTGGCTGCAGGCCGTGCTCGGCTCGACGGTGGTGCTGGCGCTGGCCGCCTGGATCGGCTGGAACCTCAATGGCGAGACCGCACTGGAATCGGGCGCGTTGCAGCTTCCGTTGACCCTGGGCATGGCCGTTGCGGTGTTCGTGGTCCTGCCCTGGTGGCAGTTCCAGCTGCAGCACGGGCACTGGCGTGCCAGCTACCCCGAGCTGTTCGAGCGCGCCTGGCAGAATGGTCTGACCCTGGCCCTGGCGGCACTGTTCACCGGGCTGACCTGGCTGCTGTTGTGGCTGTGGTCGGCGCTGTTCCAGCTGCTCGACGTGACCGTCTTCCGCGACCTGTTCCGGCAGGACGCGTTCATCGCACTGGCCACCGGCAGCCTGGCCGGGTTCGGCGTACTGATCGGGCGCACCCAGCACCGCACCATCCAGATCACCCGCCAGGTGCTGTTCGCGATCTGCCGTGGGCTGTTGCCGCTGCTCTCGTTCATCGCCGTATTGTTCGTGCTGAGCCTGCCGCTTACCGGGCTGGAACCGTTGTGGAAGACCCGCTCGGCCGCCGGCCTGCTGCTGGTGCTGTCGCTGCTGCTGGTGACGTTCACCAATGCGGTCTACCAGCAGGGGGAAGACAGCGCCCCCTACCCGCTGCTGCTGCGCCGGCTGGTTGAAGCCAGCCTGCTGGCGCTGCCGGTCTACGCCGCACTGGCGCTGTACGCACTGGGACTGCGCGTAGTGCAGTACGGCTGGACCGTGGACCGGTTCTGGGCGGTACTCGTCGCAATGGCCGTGGCCGGCTATGCCACGGGCTACGCGCTGGCGGTGCTGCGCCGGCAGCGCCGCTGGTTGCAGATGCTGGAGCCGGTCAACCGCTGGATGTGCTGGGCGGTGCTGGCACTGGCATTGCTGGGCAACTCGCCGCTGCTGGACCCGGTGCGGCTGACTCTGTCCAGCCAGCTGGCGCGCCTGCGTGCGGACCCGCCCGCGATCACCAGCAGTGACGTCAACGTGCTGCGCTTTGATCTTGGTCACCGCGGCGTGCGGGCGCTGCGCGAGCTGCAGCGTGATCCGGCCATCACCGCCGATGCCAACGCGCCACAGGTGATCGCTGCCGCGCTGGCACGTACCTCGCGCTGGGATGACGGCCACCGCCTCGACAAGGGGCCGCAGGACGTCGTCGCCCTGCAGCGCGCGTTGAAGCTGGCCAAGGGATCCAGCTCGCCACCGGACGATTGGTGGCAGGCACTGGCCACGCGCGCGATCGATGGCGAATCCTGCGCCCAGAGCGAGCGCGACTGCCTGATCGTGCATCGCGACCTGGACGGCGATGGCACTGGCGAAGTGCTGCTGTGCGAGCTGTACACCCACCGTGGGCCGGACTGCGTGCTGTACGCACGTGGCAGGGATGCCCACTGGCGCCGGGCCGGTTCGCTGTTCGGCACCGTCAGCGGCCAGGCCGAGGCGATCAACCAGGCCCTGCGTGATGGCGAACTCACGCTCGTGCCAGCGCGCTGGCCGATGCTGTCCATCGGCGGGCGCCCTGCGCTGGCCATCGATCCCGAATCCGAATCCGAACCCGAATCCAACGAGCCTTCCCCATGAGCGGCTACTGCCTCATCGCCCCGGGCCATCCGGTGCACGACTACTACCACGCCAACGAGTACGGCTTCCCGCAGCGTGACGAGCGCGAGCTGTTCGAACGGCTGGTGCTGGAGATCAACCAGGCCGGCCTGAGCTGGGAAACGATCCTGAAGAAGCGCGAGGGCTTCCGCACGGCCTATGACGGCTTCGATGTGGACCGCGTGGCGGCGTACGCCGAGCAGGACATCGAGCGCCTGCTGTCGGACGCAGGCATCATCCGCAACCGGCTGAAGGTGCTGGCGGCCATCCACAACGCGCAGGTGATCCAGCAGCTGCGGGCCAGCCACGGCAGCTTCGCGTCGTGGCTGGATGCGCACCACCCGCGCAGCAAGGCTGACTGGGTGAAGCTGTTCAAGAAGACCTTCCGCTTCACCGGCGGCGAGATCACCGGCGAGTTCCTGATGAGCCTGGGCTACCTGCCCGGTGCGCATGCCGAGGACTGCCCGGTGCATGCGCGGCTGCTGACGCTGTCGCCGCCGTGGTTGCAGGCCGCCGCCCGCTGATGGATATCCGCCGGGCATGGCCCGGCGTCATCACGCGTGGGTTCCGATAGTGCCGGCCGCTGGCCGGCAACCCCGTTGAACGGTCACACGCCCATGTAGCGGCCGGGGCGGTGGTTGAACATCAGCACCAGGCTGAGCACCACCGCGCCGATGGCCGAGTACATCACCTTCGACGGCGACAACACGAAGAACGCGGCCACCATCAGGCAGGCGTCGTAGGACATCTGCACCTTGCCCGCGCTCCAGCCACGCGTGCGCTGCAGGTACACCGCCAGGATGCCGATGCCGCCGAGACTGGCACGATGGCGGATGAAGAACAGGATGCCCAGGCCGGACAACGCACCGCCGACGATCGCCGAACACAGCGGGTGGATGTGCGAGAAGTCGATCCAGCGCGGCAGCAGGTCGGTCAGCACGCCACAGGCGGTGACCGCAGCGAAGGTCTTCAGGGTGAATTCCCAGCCCATGCGCCGCAGCGCCACCCAGTAGAACGGCAGGTTGACCAGCACGAACACCAGGCCGAAGTTCCAGCCCATCGCGTAGTGCAGCAGGAACGCCATGCCCGCCATGCCGCCGATCATCAGCCCGCCCTTGGCGAAGATGGCCAAGCCCAGCGAGGCCACCATCGTGGCCAGCACCATGCCCTGCACGTCCTCGGCGATCGAGTGGCGCAGCGCTTTTTCGTCGGCGGTGGTGCCGGCGCTGTCGGGCGGCGGGGTCAGCGGACCGGCGGTGACCAGGTGGCCGTCAGCGTCGTCGCACGGCGCGGGGCCATGGGAGGGAAGGGACATACGGGTGGGGAACAGCAGGTGGGGAGCGGTATTAGACACGATCTGCATGACAGTTGCAGATGAAATCGTTCAGCTGAATGCGCCCCGCCCGATCTCCGGCCCGCCGCTGCTCAACCCTTGCCGGCCAGATGGTGCGCCACCAGCGCGTTGGCATGGCCATGGCCCAGCCCATGCTCACTTTTCAGGAAGCTGACCAGTTCCATGTGTTTCAGGCCCTTCTTCGCGGCCAGCAGCCCGAACCAGTGCGCCACCGGCTGCCCGTAGGTCTTCTCGATGGAGGGGAAATACGAGGCCGGGCCTTTCGGCTTGGTGTCAATGCTCATGTGCAGCTCCCGTTGAAGTCATTCATTCGACGAACCACAGACGCAGAAATCGACATACCCACACGTCCGACCCAGTGCCGACCAACGGTCGGCACCCACCAAAGCAGAATGCCGTTCCAACAGCTCACGGGAAACTGTCGAAGGTGGGGTGGGTCCGGTTGAGGGGGCGTGAGCCGCATGGATGCGGCGACCGAGCCTACATGGAGGTATTTACGGCGTCCCCCTCAACCGGACCCACCCCGCCATCCCACGGAATGCACGCATCTGACGTTGACGTTGCCTTGGCTTGAAGCAGGTGCCGGGCGCAGCCCGGCCGTATCATCCCAGCATGCCCCGCGAAAACCTCAACGACCTGCAGGCCTTCGTCCACGTTGCCCGCGAGGGCAGCTTCACCAAGGCCGCCGCCCAGCTGGGCGTGTCCCAGTCCGCGCTCAGCCATGCCATGCGCGGCCTGGAACAGCGCCTGGGCGTGCGCCTGCTGACCCGCACCACCCGCAGCGTGTCCACCACCGAAGCCGGTGCCCGCCTGCTCGACACCCTGGGCCCGCGCCTGGCCGAGATCGAGGACGGACTGGCCGCGCTGGCCGAATACCGTGAACGCCCGGCCGGCACCATCCGCATCAATGCCACCGGCCATGCCGCCGAGTACATCGCGTGGCCACGGCTGGCGCCGCTGCTGCAGCAGTATCCGGATTTGAAGGTGGAACTGGCCGCCGACTATGGGCTGGCCGACATCGTGGCCGAGCGCTACGACATCGGCATCCGCCTCGGCGAACGCCTGGCGCGCGACATGGTCGCCGTGCCGATCAGCCCGCCGCTGCGCATGCGCGTGGTCGGTGCACCCAGCTACTTCCGCCAGCACGTGGTCCCACGCCATCCGGACGAGCTGGCAGGCCACAACTGCGTGACCCTGCGCCTGCCCACGCATGGCGGGCTGATGCCGTGGGATTTCGGCCAGGACGGCAACGAACTGAGCGTGCGCGTGAGCGGCCAGTGGACCTTCAACACCATGGGCATGACCCGCGCCGCTGCGCTGGCCGGCAGCGGACTGGCCTGGCTGCCGGAAGACCAGGTGCAGCCGATGCTGGACGATGGCCGCCTGCAGTCGGTGCTGGACGACTGGTGCCCGCACTTCGATGGCTACTACGCGTACTACCCGTCGCGCCGCCACGTCACCGTGGCGATGCGCACGGTGCTGGATGCGCTGCGCGGGCCGATGGCTGGATGAGGTGTGCGGACCAACGGTCCGCACCCACCTCGGTCCGCACCCGGTGATCAGCCCTTGGCCTGGGCCGCACGCTGGGCGTTGTAGCGCTCACCGACGATCGACACTTCATCCAGCGCCTGCGCGATGCGCTGCAGTTCCTCCGGCGCCAGCTGCAGGTCAGCCGCACCCAGGTTCTCTTCCAGGCGGTGGATCTTGGTGGTGCCCGGAATCGGCACGATCCACGGCGCCTGCGCCAGCAGCCAGGCCAGCGCCACCTGCGCCGGGGTCGCGCCGCGTGCTGCAGCAATCGTACTGATGCGATCCACCAGCGCCTGGTTGGCGCGGCGGGCTTCCACTTCGAAGCGCGGCACGCTGTTGCGGAAATCGTTGGCGTCGAAGGTGGTGTCGGCGTTGATCGCACCGGTCAGGAAGCCACGGCCGAGCGGACTGAACGGCACGAAGCCGATGCCCAGTTCCTGCAGGGCCGGCAGCAGTTCGCGCTCCGGTTCACGCCACCACAGCGAATACTCGCTCTGCACGGCAGCCACCGGCTGCACCGCGTGCGCACGGCGCACGGTGGTGGCGCTGGCCTCGGACAGGCCGAAGTGGCCGACCTTGCCCTCGGCGATCAGGTCGCGCACGGTGCCGGCCACGTCCTCGATCGGCACGTTCGGGTCGACACGGTGCTGGTAGAACAGGTCGATATGGTCGGTGCGCAGGCGTTTGAGACTGGCTTCGGCCACGGCGCGGATGTTCTCGGGGCGGCTGTCCAGGCCGGTATCGGTGCGCGCATCCTTGAAGCCGAACTTGGTGGCGATCACCAGCTTGTCGCGGTAAGGCGCCAGAGCCTCGCCGAGCAAGTCTTCATTGGTGTACGGGCCGTACACTTCGGCGGTGTCGAAGAAGGTCACGCCGCGTTCAACGGCAGCGTGCAGCAGGGCGATGCCCTGGCTGCGCTCGACCGGCTGGCCATAGGCATGGGTCAGGCCCATGCAACCCAGGCCCAGGGCGGAAACCTTCAGGCCGCTGCGGCCGAGTTCACGTGTCTGCATCGTGGTGCTCCAGAGGGGGAACGCTGACGATACGCCTGCAGGGGCCGCCGATTGAATGGGCAGCATTGCAGTTGGTCATGACTGGAATTCATCAATCGCCAACGCGCCCGGTAGAGTCGACTGTTAGTCGACTGCTCTTTCACCGGCCGGGAAAATCCCGCGCTGCGCGCGAGCGTCGACTGACAGTCGACTCTACAGAGTCGCAGGTCACCGGATCTCGGAGATCTCCACGCCATCCAGGCCCTGTGACAGCGTGCGTGCGTCGCCGCCCTGGCTGAGCTTGATGCGCAGGCGCACTTCGTTCTGCGAATCGGCGTAACGCAGCGCGTCCTCGTAGCTGATCTCGCCGGCCTGGTACAGCTCGAACAGACTCTGGTCGAAGGTCTTCATGCCCAGCTGGACCGAGTCCTTCATCACTTCCTTCAGCTTGTGGATCTCGCCGTCGCGGATGTAGTCCTGCACCAGCGGCGTGCCCAGCAGGATCTCCATCGCCACCTTGCGCGAGCGGCCATCGGGCGACGGCACCAGCTGCTGCGCGACCACGCCCTTGAGATTCAGCGACAGGTCCATCAGCAGCTGGTTGCGGCGGTCTTCCGGGAAGAAATTGACGATGCGGTCCATCGCCTGGTTGGCGTTGTTGGCATGCAGGGTGCACAGCACCAGGTGGCCGGTTTCGGCGAACGCGATGGCGTGGTCCATGCCTTCGCGGGTACGCACCTCGCCAATCATGATCACGTCCGGCGCCTGGCGCAGGGTGTTCTTCAGCGCGGCTTCCCAGCTGTCGGTATCGATGCCGACTTCGCGCTGGGTGATGATGCAGCCCTCGTGCTTGTGCACGAATTCGATCGGATCTTCGATGGTGATGATGTGGCCGGTCGAGTTCTGGTTGCGGTAACCGATCATCGCCGCCAGCGAGGTCGATTTACCGGTACCGGTGGCACCGACGAACAGGATGATGCCGCGCTTGGTCATCGCCAGCGTCTTAATGATCGGCGGCAGGCTCAGTTCTTCCACCGTCGGAATGCGCGTCTCGATGCGACGCAGCACCATGCCGACCTGGTTGCGCTGGTAGAAGCAGCTGACGCGGAAGCGGCCGACACCGGACAGGCCGATGGCGAAGTTGCATTCGTGGGTCTTCTCGAATTCCTCGCGCTGCGCCGGGGTCATCACGTTGAGGACCAGGTCGCGGCTCTGCTGCGGCGTGAGCGGGGTCTGCGTGATCGGCGAGATCTTACCGTTGACCTTCATCGCCGGCGGCATGCCCGCAGTGATGAACAGGTCCGAGGCGCGCTGGTGCGCCATCAGCTTGAGGAACGAAGTGAAATCGATGGTGGTCGCGGTGGTGTTCACGGCAGGCTCCCGGAAAGCGGTTTACCAGGTAACGGTCGGTGGAGGAAACAACACGGGAACAGCAGCGCACTGGCGCACGCTGCCCCGTTACTGCCCCGCCTTACTCGAACAGGCGCTTGTCCTTGGCGTACTCACGGGCCTGGTTTCGGGTGATCAGGCTGCGCTTGACCAGATCCTGCAGGTGCTGGTCCAGGGTCATCATGCCGTACTGCTGGCCAGTCTGGATGGCCGAGTACATCTGCGCCACCTTGTCCTCGCGGATCAGGTTGCGGATGGCCGGGGTGCCGACCATGATTTCCCACGCTGCGGTACGACCGCCGCCAACCTTCTTCAGCAGCGCCTGCGAAATGACCGCGCGCAACGACTCGGACAGCATCGAGCGCACCATCGGCTTTTCGCCGGCCGGGAACACGTCGATGATGCGGTCGATGGTCTTGGCCGCCGAGCTGGTGTGCAGGGTGCCGAACACCAGGTGGCCGGTTTCCGCCGCGGTCAGTGCCAGGCGGATGGTTTCCAGGTCACGAAGTTCGCCCACCAGGATGATGTCCGGGTCCTCACGCAGCGCCGAGCGCAGTGCTTCATTGAAGCCATGCGTGTCGCGGTGCACTTCGCGCTGGTTGATCAGGCACTTCTGCGAGGTATGCACGAATTCGATCGGATCCTCGACGGTGAGGATGTGGCCGTATTCGTTCTTGTTGATGTAGTCGATCATCGCCGCCAGCGTGGTCGACTTGCCCGAACCGGTCGGGCCGGTCACCAGGATCAGGCCCTGCGGCTGCTGGATCACTTCGCGGAACAGCGGCGGGCAGGCCAGGTCCTCGAGGGTGAGCACCTCGGACGGAATGGTACGGAACACCGCACCGGCACCACGGTTCTGGTTGAACGCGTTCACTCGGAAGCGCGCCAGCGATGGAATCTCGAAGGAGAAGTCCACTTCGAGGAATTCCTCGTAATCGCGGCGCTGCTTGTCGGACATGATGTCGTACACCAGCGCATGGACCTGCTTGTGGTCCAGGGCTGGGATGTTGATCCGGCGAACGTCGCCGTCGACGCGGATCATCGGCGGCAGGCCTGCGGACAGGTGCAGGTCGGACGCTTTGTTCTTTACGGAAAACGCCAGCAGTTCGGCGATATCCATGAGCGGCTACTCCCCAATAACGGCTTCGACTGGAAGGATCTTTCCCCGGGCGGCAGTATAGCCTCCTGATTCAACGGAACGCGTTACGTGGCCACTCCCCTGCCCCAGATCCTGAGCAACCTGCATGCCGCCGCCGAGGCCGCTGGCAGGCCCGACCCACGCCTGCTGGCGGTGTCCAAGACCCAGCCGGCCGAGGCCGTGGCCGCGCTGGCCGCGCAGGGCCAGCACGCCTTCGGCGAGAACTACGTGCAGGAGGCACTGGCCAAGATGCAGGCGCTGCAGCATCTGGCGCTGGAATGGCACCTGATCGGCCACCTGCAGTCGAACAAGGCCGAGGCCGTGGCCAGCCATTTCGACTGGGTGCAGAGCGTGGACCGCCCCAAGCTGGTGACCGCGCTGGCACGCCATCGCCCGGCCGCGCGAGGCCCGCTGAACGTGCTGATCCAGGTCAACATCGACGACGAATCCAGCAAGCATGGCTGTGCACCGGAGGAAGTGGATGCACTGGCCGCAGCGATTGCCGCCGAACCCACCCTGCGCCTGCGCGGACTGATGGCGATTCCCGCGCCATGGCCCGAAGCCGAGCGCCGTCGGGATGCATTCGTGCGCATGCGCACACTTTTCCAGTCGCTGGCTGCCCAGCACGCGCAGATCGACACGCTGTCCATGGGCATGAGCAGCGACTACGCCGAAGCCATCGCCGAGGGCGCCACCCTGGTGCGCATCGGCACCGCCCTGTTCGGCGCGCGCCCGCGCCCGGCCTGATTTTTCAAGGAGACTTCCATGGCAGCTGATTCCATCACCTTCATCGGCGGCGGCAACATGGCGCGCAGCCTGATCGCCGGCCTGATCCGCCAGGGCGTGCCGGCCGCGCACATCCACGTCGCCGAACCGGTGGCCGAACTGCGCCAGGCGCTGGCCGCCGACTTCGGCGTGCAGGTGCATGACAACGCGAGCGATGCCGCCGCGCAGGGTGGCACCTGGCTGCTGGCGGTGAAGCCGCAGGTGCTGCGCGAGGTCTGCCAGTCTCTGCAGGCGCTGGCACAGGCAAGCCGACCGCTGGTGGTGTCGATTGCCGCCGGCATCACCAGTGCGCAGCTGCAGCGTTGGCTGGGGGGCGACCTGGCAGTGGTGCGCGCGATGCCGAACACCCCTGCCCTGCTCGGCGCAGGTGTGACCGGCCTGTTCGCCACACCGTCGGTGGACACGCAGCAGCACGCGCGGGCCGAGCAGGTGCTGGCCAGTGCCGGGCGCACGGTGTGGATCGACAGCGAGGGGCTGATGGATTCAGTGACTGCCGTTTCCGGCAGCGGCCCGGCCTATGTGTTCCTGCTGGCCGAAGCGATGGAAGCGGCGGGTATTGCCCAGGGCCTGCCGGCCGACGCCGCGCGCACGCTGGTGGTGCAGACCCTGCTGGGCGCCTCGCGCATGCTGGATGAAGCCGGTGAGAGCCCGGCCGAGCTTCGCCGCCGCGTGACCTCGCCGAACGGAACCACCCAGGCCGCGATCGAGAGCTTCCAGGCCGGCGGCTTCGAGGCCCTGGTGGATACGGCACTGCGCGCTGCGCAGGTGCGTGGGCAGGAACTGTCTGCGGCGAATGATTGATCCCGATGTGTGCCGACCAATGGTCGGCACCTACCATCATCCACGCATGGCGTGGATGCTCATTGCGCCAACGTGGTCATGACGAAATCGACGAAGCACTGCAACCGCGGGCGCGGCCTGCGGTCGGGCAGGTAGATCAGGTGCATCGGCCGCGGTTCGGGCAGGTAGTCGCGCAGCAGCGGCTTCAACCGCCCGGCTGCAATCTCCCCGGCCAGCAGTGCGGTCGGCTGCAGCACCAGCCCTGCTCCGGCCACGGCGGCTTCGCGCAGTGCAACACCATCGTTGCAGGTCAGGCGCGCTTCCCAGTCCACCTGTTCACCGTTGGCCAGCTGCCAGCCGTGGCCACCGCGCCAGGCCAGATGGCTCAGGCAGTCATGCCCTTCCAGATCGGCGGGCGTACGCGGCGTGCCGCGCCGGCGCAGGTAGGACGGCGCCGCGCACAGGCTCATCGCATACGGTGGCAGCGGCCGCGCCACCACCTCCTGCGACGGCAGCGGCCCGACCCGGATCGCCACGTCGAAGCCGTCCTCGATCAGATCCACACGGCGGTTGCTCAGATCCAGTTCGACGTTCAGCTGCGGCTGCGCGCGCAGCAGGCCGGCCAGTTGTGGCGCCAGCACGCAGCTGCCCCAGGTGGTGGGTGCGCTGACCCGCAGCAGCCCGCGCGGTTGCACCTGCAGGCCGGCCACGTCGGCCTCGGCCTGCTGCACCTGCTCCAGCACCTGCCGGCACCCGGCCAGGTAGGCGCTGCCGGCTTCGGTCAGGCGCTGGCGGCGGGTGTTCCGTTGCAGCAACGCGGTGCCCAGGTGCGCCTCCAGCTGCTGGATGTACTTGCCGACCATCACCGCCGAGACCTGCAACTGTTCAGCGGCCCCTGCAAAGCTGCCGCACTCGGCTACCGCGACGAAAGCCTGCATGCAGCGAAGGGTATCCATTGCTAATCCGGAGTTAGGAATCTGCAAAGCATACGCCGCTTACCTAACCCCGCTGTGACGGCGCAGACTGCGTTCACTCCCTCACGCAAGGAACGGCCATGAAGATCCTCCTCGTTGGTGCCAGCGGCACCCTCGGCCAGGCAGTCGCCCGCCAGCTCGGCCAACAGCATCAGATTCTCGCCGCCGGCCGCAGCAGCGGCGAACTGCGGGTGGACCTGACCGACGACGCCAGCGTCGCCGAACTGTTCTCGCGTACCGGCCCGGTTGATGCGGTGATTTCCACCGCCGGCAAGCTGCACTTCGGTCCGCTGCAGGACATGACGCCGGCGCAGTTCAACCTCGGCCTGCAGGACAAGCTGCTGGGCCAGGTGCGGCTGGCCCTGGCGGCGCAGCACCATCTCAACAGCGGCGGCTCGATCACCCTGACCAGCGGCATCGTCAGCGCACAACCGATCCGCGACGGCGTCAACGCCACCTCGGTGAATGCCGCACTGGAAGGCTTCGTGCGCGCCACCGCACTGGAGCTGCTGCCGCGCGGCCTGCGCATCAACGTGGTCAGCCCGAACGTACTGATCGAATCGATGGCAGCCTACGGCCCCTACTTCCCGGGCTTTGAAGCGGTAAGCGCGCAACGCGCCGCACTGGCCTTCCAGCGTGCAGTGGAAGGCATCCAGAGCGGCGAGACGATCACGGTCTGGTAAGAAAGAAGGGACGGAGGGGATCAAGTCGTCAATGCACAAACGACATAATCCCCTCCGTCCCCTTTTCGCGGTTCACTCCCAGCGCATCGGGCCGTCGCCGCGTTCGCCAAGCACATCCCCCGGGTTGGCCAGGCGGCAGCGCTGCAGCGACAGGCAGCCGCAGCCGATGCAGCCGGTGAGCTCATCGCGCAGCAGTTGCAGCATATGGATGCGCTCCTCCAGCTCGGTGCGCCAGCGCGCGGACAGCCTGGCCCAGTCGGCCTTGGTCGGTGCGCGGCCCTCGGGCAGGCTTTCGAAGGCACGGCCGACCGCTTCCAACGGCATGCCCACGCGTTGCGCGACGCGGATCACCGCCAGCCGGCGCAGCACGTCGCGGCTGTAGCGGCGCTGGTTACCCGAAGTCCGCAGGCTGCTGATCAGCCCCTTGCGCTCGTAGAAGTGCAGCGCGGAAACCGCCACGCCACTGCGCTGGGAGACTTCGCCAACGCTCAGTTCCTGGGACACCATTGCTTGACCTCAACTGCAGTTGAGGTGTCATGCTGCTATCTTCGCCGCCGGTTGACAAGCGCGGCCCGCACCTGACCCGTATGACCCCGACCCTCTCTCCCGCCGCCGCCCATCTGCCGGCTGACACCTCGATCCTGTCCGCACGCTATCGCGCGACCACCCTCGGCATGGTCGCGCTGGTCGCGCTGCATGCCTTCGAGGCATTGGCCGTTGCGGCCGCGATGCCCACCGTGGCCGAGGCGCTGGATGGCCTGCGCCTGTACGCACTGGCCTTCGGCGGTACCCTGGCCACCAGCGTGATCGGCATGACCCTGGCCGGGCGCTGGGCCGATCACCATGGTCCGGCACGGCCGCTCTGGTACGGATTGGCCTGCTTCGTGCTGGGCCTGTTGCTGGCCGGCTTCGCGATGCGCATGGGCATGCTGGTGGCGGGACGCCTGCTGCAGGGCCTGGGTGCGGGTGCGATCTCGGTCTCGCTGTACGTGATGGTCGGCCGCAGCTACCCGGAGCACCTGCGGCCGAAGGTGTTCGCCGCCTTCTCGGCCGGGTGGGTGGTGCCTTCGATGGTCGGCCCGGCGTTGAGCGGCCTGATCGTGCAGCACCTGGGCTGGCGCTGGGTGTTTCTGGCGGTGCCATTGCTGGCGGTTCCGGCAGGCCTGCTGCTGCGCCCCGCGCTGGCACGCATGCAGCCCCGTCCCCCCGGCACCGCCGACGATGGACGCGGCAAGGTGGTGCGCTGGGCCAGCGGCGCCTCGCTGGCCGCGTTGCTGCTGTACTTCGGCGGTCAGCAACCGGGCCTGCCTGCCCTGCTCTGCATCGGTGTGGCGGTGCTGGCGCTGCTGTTCTGCGTACATCGACTGCTTCCGCCCGGAACACTGATCCTGCGCCATGGCCTGCCCAGCGTGATCGCGCTGCGTGGCATCGCGGCAGCCGCCTTCTTCGCCTGCGAGGCCTACCTGCCACTGCTGCTGCAGCGCGAACGTGGCCTTTCGCCCAGCTGGGCCGGTGCCGTACTCAGTCTCGGTGCGCTGGGCTGGTTCGCCGGCTCGTGGCTGCAGGGCCACCAGCAGCGTGGCTGGTCACGCCAGCAGCTGCTGCGCGCCGGCACGATGATGATGACGGTCGGCATCGCCGCCACGCTGGCCGTGCTGTTCAACGCGGTGCCACTGCCGGTGTCGCTGCTCGGCTGGGCCGTGACCGGCTTCGGCATGGGCATGATCTACGCCAGCCTGTCGGTGTTGACGCTGTCGTTGTCGGCGCCGCGGGAGCAAGGTGCCAACACCTCGGCACTGCAGCTGAGCGAGGCCCTGTCGGTGACCACCGCGCTGGCGGTCTCCGGCGCATTGTTCGCGTTGTTCGTGGAAAGCACCCCGCACACCGGCTACCTGCTGTGCCTGGCCATCACCTTCGGCCTTGCGCTGTTGGCCACGGTGATCGCGCGACGGGTGTAGCGCCGCCGCGCATCGCGGTAGTGCCGGCCGCTGGCCGGCAACCTCACGAACGCTGGAATGTCCAGATGATGACGGCCAGGGACCGGCATTACCGCGTACCAGCCCCCACATCATCGATGTCCCGATGCAGGATGCGCCGCACTTCCAGCACCGCCTGCGGGGTCTCCTGCACGCTGTGGCCGGAGATGATCACCTTCTCGGACAATGCACCCGGCAGGTGCGCGCTCCAGTACGGCACCAGCCCGTCATCGGATTTGTCCACCGGCAGTTCCGGTTTGCGCTGGGCGATGATCGAGTGGTACTTCAGGCCCGCTTCGATCGGCAGCTGTGCGGCGGCCTTCACGAACGGATCGCTGGCCTTGAGGTTGTCGATGCTGTTCGGGATCTTCGGCTTGGCCGTGCCATCGACCTGCTGTTCGGCCTGCGCCAGTGCCAGGAACACATCCTCGAACTTGCCGAGGATGGTCAGCGGCAGGCGTACCAGGCGACCGATCAGCCGCCCGACCTTGTTGCCTGCGATGTCGGTGCCCTGGTGCGGCGCGGCGATGAAGATCGCGCGTTCCACGTTCGGCTGCGCCTTGAAATGCAGCAACGGCCCCAGCTTGTTCTGCACCCGCTTCAGGCGCTCGCCCTTCAGGTCGTAGTTGGCCAGCAGATCATTCCACAGTACGTCGCCCGAGTCACTGACCAGCAGGCGCGCCAGCACGCCGCCCATGCTGTGGCCGATGTAGACCATGTCCTTCGATGCACGCGTGCTGCCGTTGGGATCGAAGTGCTTCAGCGTGTCGTTGAACGCACTGGCGATCTCGTAGCGGTTCAACGCGATCGGCGCATTGGTCGGGTAGTAGACCTGCCACACCTGGAACTGCTGGCGCAGCTCGGGGTCGCCCATGATCTCGTTGGCCAGGTTCACCCAGGCTTCCGGGCTGCTGGCCAGGCCGTGCAGCATGAAGATGATGCGACGATTCGGATCCCACGGCTGCATCAGGTAGATGTGCGGTTCGCCGATGCCCTCGCTCATGCCGAACAGGGTGCGCAGCGATTGCCGGGCGAAACCGCTCTGCGCCAGCCACAGGCCATAGGCGGCGGTGAAGTTGCCGGCCAGCGGCACCTGCTCGCCATGCAGGGTGATGCGCTCAGTGGCTTCGGGCGAGTAAGCGTCCAGCTCGACCCGGCGCGTGCGCATCACATCGTCCAGGTTGCTGCCCTCGAAACGCAGCAGTGCGGTGACGTTGATCGAGGACATCTCGCTGAACTCGGGCACCGAATCGTCATGGCGATGACGGCGGCCACGGCGTGCGTCGTCCTCATTCTCCTGCGGCGCCTCGGCCTTGGGGCCCTCGGGTGCGATCACCGGTGCAACCAGCTTCGGCGGGTCCATCACCATCACCAGCTCGGCACCGAAGCCATCGCGGCGATAGGTACTGCGCAGGCCGACGAAGCTGACCGTGCCGGCCGGCACCAGCTGCGCGGGAATGCTCTTCAGGTTCAGCTGCTGGTAGTTGGAGGCCAGCGACCAGCTGCCGACCGTGAGCGGCTTCGTGTAATCCTCGCCGGCCAGCGCAGCGGCGCGTGCGCGCACGAACAGCACCACTGCTGCCTTCTCGGCCGCGTAGTTGTAATAGTCGCGCACCTGCGTCTGGCGGTCCTCGAAGGCACGGTCGGACGGTGAGCGGCCGCTGTAGAACAGGTAGGCATAGGCATAGCGCGCCGCTTCCAGCCAGGCATCCAATGCCGCATCGCTCATCGGCGGATCGCCGGCAGCCGTCTTCTTCGGCGTCATCGCCAGCGCGGCCTTCACCCACAGTTCGGACAGCGCCGACAACCGCTGCTCGACATTGAGGTCGTCGGTCATCAGCAGCGTGCTGCGGCAGACCAGGAAGTCCTTTTCGCACTGCGACTCGTCCAGGCCTGCCGCGCTGAGCGTCTCGCGCGCGGCCGGGCTGAGCTTGCCCGTGTTGAGCACGTCGGCACGCTTGTTGACCAGCGAATCGCTGGACTTGACCTGCTTGACGGTAACCATCGCGCAACCGCTGCTACCCAGCAGCAGGAAGGCAGCGAACAACACCGGCAGCAGGCGCTGCCAGCGGCGTGGGAGGAATCGGGTCATTACTGCGGGTCCTGCTCGGTGCCGGGCACGCCCTGGCGGATTACGGTGGAGAAATGGTCGCCGCTGCCCAGGTCCAGCGCGCGCTGGGTGATGCGGCCCTTGTCATGCAGCTCGGCGTACGGCACACCTGGAGCGAGCGCGCCGACCTCCTGCGCGTACTCGGCCAGGTAACCGGACAGCAGCAGGCGGTAATCCAGCGGCAGGCGCGGTGCGATGTGCCGGGCCAGGTCGAAGACGATCGTGGTGCAGTTGCTGGTCAGCGTGTTGTAGAAGCCGGGCTTGGCATCCAGTTCGCGGGCCTGCGCGATGTACGCAGCGAACAGTTCCTTCAGCTGTGCGCGGTCCATGCCATGCAGGCGGTAGAGATAGACGTCCTCGCCGCGCGCGTTGGTGCGGGTGCGGATGATGTCGGTCTCCTCCGAAGCTACCAGGGTCATCTCGAACTTGCGGAAGAAGCCGCCCAGCGCCGAGAACGATTCACCGCGCTCCTTGCGGATCTCCAGCGAGAACACCACGTGGCGACCGTCCTCGAAACCAAACGAGATCAGGGTGTGGGCGATGGCCGGGCCCATCCAGTACGACAGCACCAGATCGGCCGAGCGCAACTGGTCCAGGTCGTACTCGCGGCGCACCCAGCGGGCGTCGTAGTCGGTTTCGCTGCGCCAGGTGAAATCACGCACGTTGTCCAGCACGACGTGGCGGCCATCGAAAGACACCACGTGCAGGCGCTGGGCCACGTCATCGGCCCACACGCGGTCCTGGCGCGGGGTCAGCAGCATCCACCACAGGCCGGCCAGCGCCAGCGATACCCCGAACGCCAGGCCCAGGCGGCGCGAGGCACGGCCCCGCGCGACCCGCCACGACACCCACAGCGCTACCAGCAGCCACAGCCCGGCGACGCCGGTAGCCAGCCAGCCCGGCCCCGGCAACTGATAGGCCAGCAGCCCGGTCACCCACAGCGCCAGCAGCGCCATGGCACTTCCTGTCATCCATCGTCCTGCGGCTTTCACTGGCATCCTGTCGCGGTCCTGAAGCCGCATAGTTAGCCACAAGCGGGTTCACCGTGGCATCTACGGCCCGTTCAGGCACATCGGCGCACCGTCTGCGGCGGCCCCCGCGGCCAGACGGATCACACAGGAGCAATGATGGGCATCACTTCCGTGGCCGGCGTTCCGGTCCAACCCCAGCACCGCGCAACCTGCCACTGCGGCACCGTCGAGCTGCTGCTGGACCTGCCGGACGGCATCGTCGATCCCCGCCGCTGCGACTGCTCGATGTGCCGGCGCCGGGGCGCCATCGCCGCCAGCGTCCCCCGCCAGGGCCTGCAGGTGCTGCGCGGGCAGAACCACCTGCAGATGTACCAGTTCAACACCCATGTGGCCGAGCACTACTTCTGTGGCGTGTGCGGCATCTACACCCATCACCGGCGCCGCTCCAACCCCGACCAGTACGGCTACAACGTGGCCTGCCTGGAGGGCATCGACCCGTTCGCGTTGGGGGTGATCCCGGTCAGCGATGGGGTCAACCACCCATCAGACCGCACCGGCTAGTGGCGCGTGCGCCGCGGCGGCGTGGCCACCTTCTGCCAGGGCGCCATGCCGCTGCGCCCGGCCCGCGCCGGGCGTTTCAGCCAGGGCCGGCGCGGCGGTGCCGGTGGCGCATCCGCGGCCGGGGGAGGAAGCGGTCGACGGCCAGGCCAGAGATGATCGAGCAGCCACATGGCAGGTCTCCGTGGGGGACGGGGACGACCAAGCCTAGGCCCGGGTGGGCATAGGCAGCGTGAGCGGGACACGACAACGGGATGACGGCGAAGGCGGGCGATGAGCCTGCTACGCAGTACGCCCGACCAGCGCGTCTTTACGTTTCCGCAGCAACAGGTGCAACAACGCAGCACATGCGGCGGTCAGCAGCGCCAGTACACGCAGCAGTGTTGCCAGCGCCTCGCTACTGGCGTGCTGCAGCTGCATGCGACTCATCGCCGGTAGCAGTGCCTGCGCCTGTTCCCGCGCCCCGGTGGCCAGATAGGCACCGGCACGCGCCAGCGATGCCGGCGACGCGCCCTGCAGCTGATGGCCGATCAGCAGCGCAAGCAAGGCAGTGACTGCGGCCAATGCGATGCCTTCACCGGCTACACGCACGGTCCCGAAGATGCCGGCGGCCATGCCCGCACGCTGTACCGGCACCACGCTGACCGACAGCCCATCCATCAGCCCCCATGGCAAGGCCGTCCCTGCACCGACCAGCATCAGCCACGGCACCCACTGCGAAGGCGACGGCTGCGATGCATGGCGCGACAACAGGTACAGGCCAGAGGCACAGACCAGCAGTCCCAGCGTGCACAGCCGCGCACTTCCAACGCGCTCCGCCCAGCGCGCAGCCAGCATCGGCAGCACCAGCATCGGCGTGGACAGGGCCAGCATCTGCAGCCCCACCAGGGTCGCGCTCTGTCCGTGCACTCCCAGCAGCTGCAGAGGCAATACCACCAGCAGCACCACGTAGCCGAAGCAGGTTGCGACCGGCAGCAGCTGGACACCGAGGAACGCCGGTTGCGAGAACAACGAGAGGTCCAGCAGGGGTGAGCGGTGCAGTCGTTCGATGCAGATGAACGCTGCGCCCAGCAGCAGCGTCGCCAACAGCGCCAGTTGCACGCGCACGGTATGCAGGCCGAACTCGCCCAGCCACAGCAGGGCCAGTGTCAACGCTGCCAGCATCAGGCTGAAGCCCAGCATGCCGCCGACATCCAGCCGCCCGCGTTCACCGTGGCTTTCGGGCAACACACGCGCGCCCAGTACGAAGGCGGCGAATGTCAGCACGCCGCCGACGGCGAACACACTGCGCCATCCCAATGCCTGCAGCAGCAGACCCGCAAGCAGCGGCCCCAGCGCCAACCCCGCACCGAATGTGGCGCCCAGCAGGGCGAACACACGGCCACGCATCGGCCCCTGCCAGGCATGCGCGAGCGCAGCCGTGCCGGACGCCAACGCCGCTGCGGCGGCAACGCCCTGCAGCCCGCGCGCCAGATCCAGCCACAGCAGCGTGGGCGCGAGGCAGACGACGATCGTGGCGACGGTGAAGCCTGCCGTGCCCAGCAGGAACAACCGCCGCCGGCCATAGCGGTCGGCCAGGCCACCGGCAGCGAGCAGCAGGCTGCCGAAGGTGAGCATGAAGGCATTGGTCACCCAGGCCAGCACGCTCGGCGACGACGCCACGGCACGGGCCAGCGCGGGCACCGCGACGGCACCGGCCGAGAAGGACAACGGCAACGCCAGTGCGGCCAGGCAGACGGCAAGCAGGGTCCAGCGCTGCTGCGTCTGGACAGGTACAGGGAGCATCGAAACCGGGGCCATGCGGGCCTCCATCCATCAGGGGCATTGATGATGGACAGGCCGCTATCCCTGAAAAACAGGCTCGATGGACGTTGATTGCGTCCCACTGTTCCGTAATCATGCCCCGCATGGACTCCATTTCTGCCCTGCTCGCCTTCGTCCGCACCGCGGAGGCTGGCAGCATCGTCGGCGCTGCGCGTGTACTTGGCCTGTCCGCGTCGGCGGTCGGCAAGCGCATCGCCCGTCTTGAACAGGAGCTCGGCACCCGCCTGTTCCAACGCACCACCCGCCGCGTGCATCTCACCGACGAAGGCGAACTGCTGCTGCAGCGCTGCCGGCGTGCACTGGACGAGCTTTCCGAAGCACAGGCGGACCTGGCGCAGCGACAGCACGCCCCCAGCGGGCTGCTGCGCATCGGCCTGCCCACCATCGGGTACCGCTTCCTGCTGCCGGTGCTGCCCGGCTTCCAGCAACGCTATCCGCAGGTGCAGCTGGAACTGGACTTCAACGACCGTATCGTCGATGTGGTCAGCGAAGGCCTGGACGCGGTGATACGCAGTGGTGAACTGGCCGATTCCAGCTTGACCGCACGGCGACTGGGCGGCTTTCGTTTCATCCTCTGTGCGGCGCCGGGCTATCTGCAGGCGCATGGCACGCCCGGTGATGTGGGCGAGCTGCGCATGCATACCGCGCTGCGTTTCCGTTACCCCACCACCGGAAAGCTGCATCCGTGGCAGCTGCCGGGCATCGAAGGCGATGCGGGGGCACGCCTTCCCACGGCGATGACCTGCAACAACATGGAGGCCGTGCTTGCCGCTGCGATCGGTTGCATGGGCCTGGCCTGGATGCCTGACTTCCTCGCTGCTGACGCGCTGGCCGATGGCCGCCTGCAACGGGTACTGCCTGCGCTGCCCACGCACCAGGGGCAGTTCTCGTTGCTATGGCCCGGTGGGCGCCATCCCAGTGCACGCCTGCGGGTGTTCATCGACTATGCCGTTGCGCATCTGTTCCAGGGCGCCCCGGAAAAGGGGACGGAGGGGATTAAGTCGTTTCAGGCACAGTAGGACCGATTACGACTTAATCCCCTCCGTCCCCTTTTTCGTTCAGCGACTGAAGCGGCGCGCGCCGGCCACGCAGATCACCGCGACCACGGTCACCAGCACCATGCTGAGGCTGACCGATTCGTGCAGCAGCAGCGCAGCCAGGGCGAGGCCGAAGAAGGGCTGTAGCAGCTGCAGCTGGCCGACGGCGGCGATGCCGCCCTGCGCCAGCCCGCGGTACCAGAACAGGAAGCCGATCAGCATGCTGAACACTGCCACATAGCCCAGCGCCCACCACGCCGAGGCACCGACCGCAGTGAACGAGGCCGGGCGCATCAGCACCGTCAGCGGCAGCATCACCGGCAAGGCCAGCAGCAACGCCCAACTGATCACCTGCCAACCGCCGAGATGACGGGCCAGCCGACCACCTTCGGCATAGCCCAGCCCGCACACCACGATCGCCGCCAGCATCAGCAGATCAGCTTGCAACGATGCCTCGATGCCGTTGCGCACCGCATAGCCGACCACGCAGGCACTGCCCAGCAACGAAAACAGCCAGAACGCCGGGCGCGGCCGATCGCCACCGCGCAGCACGCCGAACACCGCAGTGCTCAACGGCAACAGGCCGAGAAACACGATGGTGTGCGCCGACGATGCGTGGCGCAGCGCGAGTGCGGTCAACAACGGAAAGCCGACTACCACCCCGAGGCTGACCACTGCCAGGCCTGGCAGGTCACTGCGCCGCGGCCACGGCTGGCGCAGCAGAAGGAGCAGGCCGAGGCCGAGCACGGCGGCAATGGTGGCGCGTGCAGCGGTGACGAATCCGGCGTCCAGCTGCAGCACCGCCAGGCGGGTGGCCGGCAGGGAGCCGGCGAAGATCACCACACCGATGAAGCCATTGATCCAACCACTCGCCGACCGTTCCACGCCTGTACTCCTGAAGGTGCCGGACGATGCCCGGCTGGACCTGCATGGAAGCATCCGGCGCGGGAAGACCCCAGCTACAATCCAGTACAGTCCCAAGTAACTGTACTGCCCACACTTCCACTACGGTTCCACCATGCCGCGCCCGCTTACCCGCATCGAATCGGTCATCCAGACCGTCCGCACCCGCATCAGTGCACGGGTGGATGGTCCCGGCTCACGCCTGCCTTCGGTCCGTGCGCAGGCGGCGACGATGGGGGTTTCGGTCTCCACCGTGGTCGAAGCCTACGAGCGCCTGGCGGCCGAAGGCCTGATCAGTGCGCGCGCAGGCTCGGGCTTCTACGTCAGTGGCCCGGCCGCACCGCTGGCGCTGGCCGAAATGGAGCCGCGGCTGGATCGCGCGGTGGATCCGCTGTGGGTATCACGGCAATCGCTGGAAACGCCCGCGGGCGACCTCAAGCCAGGGTGCGGCTGGATGCCCAGTGACTGGCTGTATCACGATGGCGTGCGCCGCGGCCTGCGCCGGCTGGCGCGTGCCGATGCCATGCAACTGGTGGACTACGCCGCCCCGCTCGGGCTGCCCGCGTTGCGCCAGCTGCTGCAAAGGCGCAGCGCCACGCTTGGCATCGATGCACCGGTGGAGCAGATCCTGCTGACCGAATCCGGTACGCACGCGGTCGACCTGCTCTGCCGTTTCCTGCTCAAGCCCGGCGACTGCGTGCTGATCGATGACCCGAGCTACTTCAATTACCACGCGCTGCTGAAGGCGCACCAGGTGCAGGCCATCGGCGTGCCGTACACGCACAGCGGCCCGGACCTGGAGGCGTTCGCGCAGGCCCTGCAGGCACATTCGCCGCGGCTGTACATCACCAATTCCGGATTGCACAACCCGACCGGCGCGGTGCTTTCCGCAAGCACCGCGCACCGCCTGCTGGGCCTGGCCGAACGCAGCGAACTGATCATCATCGAGGATGACATCTTCGCCGACTTCGAACTGCAGCCGGCACCGCGGCTGGCCGCGCTCGATGGGCTGTCACGGGTGGTCCACGTCGGTAGCTTCTCCAAGACGCTGTCGGCAGCGTCGCGCTGCGGCTACATCGCCGCGCGCCACGACTGGATAGAGGCGTTGACCGACCTGAAGCTGGCGACCAGCTTCGGCGGTGGCCATCTGGCCGCGCAGTTGATGCACATCGCGCTGACCGACAGCGGTTACCGCCGCCACATGCAGTCGATACGTTCGCGGCTGGCCGATGCACGCCGGCACACACTGCGGAAACTGCAGACGCTGGGTATCACGCCGTGGCTGCAGCCGGAAGCCGGCCTGTTCCTGTGGTGCCAGCTGCCCGATGGCCGCGACGCCGCCGCACTGGCGCGGCAATGCCTGCGCGAAGGCATCGTGCTGGCGCCGGGCAATGCCTTCAGCCAATCGCAGCGCGCGGCCGACTATGTACGTTTCAACGTTTCGCAGTGCCAGGACCCGAGGATCTGGCAGGTGCTGGCGCGCGCGCTGAGTTGAGCTGGTAATGCGCGACCAGCGCATCCACCACCACGCGCACGCCCGGCAACTGGCCGCGACGATGCGGCAGCAACACGCTGGTGGTGACTTCGCCGGCATGCCACGCCGGCAGCACCTGCTGCAGGCGGCCGGCGGCGATGGCCGCAGCACACAGGCTGTGTGGCAGTACGGTGATGCCAAGACCCGCTTCTGCCGCCGCGATCAGCAGCTGCGATTCATTGCCGACCAGCGCCACCTGCGGCTCCACCTGCACGGTGCGGGCGTCGGCGCCGTGCAGCGTCCAGCGCGTTGCATGGCGCGCGGTCAGCAGGCCGGCATGCGCGCGTAGCTGTTCGGGCGTGTCCACTGCCGGCGCGGCTGCCAGATAACCAGGGGACGCCACCAGCACGATGCGTTCGCTACCGAGCATGCGCTGCACCAACCCGGAATCCGGCAGCGGACCGAAGTGGCTGCGCAGGGCGATGTCGATGCCTTCCTGCGCCAGGTCGATGAAACGATCACTCACTTCAACTTCGATACGCAGCCGTGGATAGCGGCGGGCCAACGCGGGCAGGCACGCGGCGAGCTCCCCCTGCACCACCGGAATCGAAGCGCTGATCCGCACGGTGCCGCTGGGTTCGGCCTGGCGGTCGCGGACGATGGCCTCGGCGGCCTCGACCTCGGACAACGCTGCGCGTGCGCGCTCGAAGAACTCCTGACCGACCTCGGTCAATGCGAAGCGGCGCGAACTGCGCTGCAGCAGCCGCACCTGGAGCTGTTCTTCCAGCAGCGCCACGCGCTTGCTCAGGGTCGAGCGCGGCAGGCCCAGATGGCGCCCGCCTGCAGCGAACCCGCCCTGCTCCACCGCCGTCACGAACAGGGCCAGATCGTTGAGGTTGAGCATGCGCAACGTCCACAGATGTGGACTTCAGGATGCCATTCAAGCGGCTTCCTGGGCAATGTCCACGCAGGCACGCTTTCCTCACCCGCCGCATCGCGGCTTGAACCGGAAACCTGCCATGACCCCGATCCTCTTCTACGGCGTGCCCTCGGGCTGCTCGTTCGGCTCCATCGTCGCCCTGGAATGGCTGCGCCAGCCGTATCACCTGTGCCGCATCGACATGCCCGGCCAGGTGCAGAGCGAAGACTACCGCCGCCTCAATCCGCTGGGTGAAACCCCGACCCTGCGCACCGCGCAGGACGAGCTGCTCAGCGAGAGCCTGGCCATCCTCAACCATCTGGCCGCGAAGGGCATCGGGCAGGGGCTGGGCTTCGCACAGGGCACGCCCGGCTTCGATCGCCTCAACCACCGGCTGGCCTATCTCAACACCAGTTTCTTCGGTGCCTACGCGCCGCTCTGGCACGCACTGGAGCATGCGCAAGGCGATGACGGCGAGGCGCTGCGTGCCTATGGCACCACCAAGGTGCGCCACGCCCACCAGGCGCTGGAGCAGATGATCGGCACGGGCCCGTGGCTGCTGGGCGAACAGCGCAGCTTTGCCGATGCCTACTTCGCCGGCATCGCGCGCTGGAACGACTATCACCAGGTGGTCGATCGTCGCGAGTTCCCCAGGGTGCAGCAGCTGTTCGAGCGCCTGCAGGACGACGCCGGCGTGCAGTTCGCCCACGCCATCGAAGCGCAGCAGCCGGCAACCAGCAGCGGTGGCTTCCTCGGCGAGGTGCGGCTGGAAGACGTGCTTGAGGCAGCAGCGGCCTGAGCCCTGTCCTGCCCGTGTGGCAGCGGCGCGCAATGCCTCTTGCGCGCCGCGCTACAGTGGTATGTCCCCCGCCGCAGGAATCCGCGCATGTCCACGTTCTCCGACCCGCAGGCGGTGGCCCGCTATGCCGAAGCGCCGCTGCGCCAGGTGCCCGGTTTCCTCGCGTTGCAGCAGATGAGCCGCCTGCTGCTGGCCGAACGCGTTCCCGCGCAGGGCCGTGTGCTGGTGCTGGGCGCCGGTGGCGGGCTGGAGCTGAGGGCTTTTGCCGAGGCGCAGCCGGGCTGGCAGCTGCTGGGCGTGGATCCGGCCGCGCCGATGCTGGCCCTGGCCGAGCAGACACTGGGTCCGCTGATGCCGCGCGTGCAGCTGCTGGAAGGCTACATCGACGATGCGCCCGATCTGCGCTTCGATGGGGCCAGCTGCCTGCTGACCCTGCACTTCCTCGATGCCGGGCAGCGCCTGCACACGTTGCGCGAGCTGCACCGGCGCCTGCAGCCCGGCGCGCCGCTGGTTGTGGCCCACCACAGCGTGCCGCAGGAACCGGCCGGCAAGCTGCGCTGGTTGCAGCGCTACGCAGCGTTCGCCGAAGCCTCGGGCGTTGCCCACGCCGATGCACAGCGCGCGATCGAGGCCATTGCCGAGCGGCTGCCGCTGCTGGCCCCCGAACAGGAAGTGGCGCTGCTGCAGGAGGCCGGCTTCGACGGCGTGGAGCTGTTCTACGCAGGCTTCAGCTTCAAGGGCTGGGTGGCGTACGCCGGGTGATGCCTACGGCACCACGGTGATGCCGATGCGCTGCATCAACAGCGCCACCTGCTGCACGTCCAGCGTGGCACCACGCAGGTTGGTGCTGCGCAGGTCCAGCTCACCCAGCTCCGAGTTGGTCAGGTCGCAGTCGGTGAAGTTGGCGCTGTTCCAGTCGATGCCCTCGAACTGGCCGCCGGACAGGTCCGAGCCGGCGAAGCTGGCGCCACTCACATTCGCGCCATCCCATCGGTTTTCCCACAGCTCGCACTTTTCCAGCGTTACCCGCGAGAAATTGGCATAGCGCAGGTTCGACTTCTTGATGAACGCGCTGCAGAACCAGCTGCGCGTGGTGATCTGGTTCATGAAGTTGGCGTTGCTGAAATCCGCGCCCTGCGCGCGGCACTCGCTGATCTCCAGGCCCAGCGCCTTGATGAAATTGAAATGGCACATGCTGATATCGCAGCTGCGGAAACTGGCTTCCTTCAGCGTGGCGCCATTGAAGCGGCAGCCGGCGCGGCTGTCGGCATCGTAGAAACTGCAGTTGATGAACTCGGTGCCGGTCAGGTCGGCACCGGAGAAATCGCACTCGTGGAACTGCTGGTCGACCACTTTCTGGCCGGTGTACTGGTCCGCGCCGATGCGCAGCTTGCGGTGAACGGTGGGAGACATCAGGGATTCCATGCCAAGTGCCCCGCCATGATGCCGGGCCGCGAGGCCGATCCATAGACCCCGGGGCGGGCGGGTTCACCGGCAGTCCAGCCGCCCTGTGCCCTCCCGACCAATGCATGTTGTTGCATGATTATGCACGAACGTGCAGACTTGCGGCATGAGCGCCGACCCCAGCCCCCTACCCGCCCAGCGCACCCGGCAGATCCTCGAGGAGCTGCGCCAGCAGGGCCGCGTGGTCGCCGCCGAACTGGCGCGCCGTTATGCCGTCTCCGAAGATTCGATCCGCCGCGACCTGCGCGAGCTCGCCGCCCAGGGCCTGTGCCAGCGCGTCTACGGCGGCGCCGTGCTGCCGCCGCCCAAGGAACGGCCGCTGCGCGAGCGCCTGACCCGTGACCGCGGCGACAAGGCCGAGCTGGCCGCCCGCGTCTGCGCGCTGCTGCAACCCGGCCAGGTGGTACTGCTCGATGCCGGTTCGACCAATCTGGCGATCGCCCAGCAGCTGCCGGCCGCTCTCGGGCTGACGGTGATCACCAACGCCCCGCAGATCGCCACCGCCGCCAGCATGCTCGAAGGCACTTCAGTGCAGCTGATCGGCGGGCGCCTGGCCAGCGGTGGCGGTGCGGTCGGTGCCGAGGCGTTGGCCCAGGTGCAGCGCCTGCGTGCCGACGTGTACCTGCCCGGCCCCTGCGCGGTGGACGGCGACACCGGTGTGTGGGCAATGGATTCGGAAGAAGCCACACTGAAGCGCGCGATGGTGGCCTGCAGCAGCCGCGTCATCGTCGCCGCCACCACTGAAAAGCTCGGTGCCCGCGGCAACTGGCAGATCGCCAGCCTGGACGAGATCGACGACCTGGTGCTGACCACCACCGCACCGCCCGCCTTGGCGGCTCGCTTCCACGCCGCCGGTATCGCGGTGCACCCCACGCCTCCCTGACCGTACTGCTCATGTCCCTTGCCAACCGCGCGCGTGCCGAACAGCACGCGACCCGCGCTGCGTTCTTCATTCCCGGCTTCGCCACCGCGTTGTGGGCCACCCTGGTGCCATTCGCCAAAGCGCGCACCGGGATCAATGACGCCACGCTGGGGCTGGTGCTGCTCTGCCTCGGTGCCGGCTCGCTGCTGGCGATGCCCTTGTCCGGCGTGCTGGCCGCACGCCTCGGTTGCCGCCGGGTGATGGTGGCCAGCAGCCTGCTGATCTGCCTGACCGTGCCCGGCCTGGCCCTGGCGGGTTCGGCCTGGACGCTGGGCGTGGTGCTGTTCGTGTTCGGTGCGGCCGTGGGTGCGATGGACTGCACGATGAACGTGCAGGCCGTCATCGTCGAGCGCGAAGCACGGCGGGTGATGATGTCTGGCTTCCATGCCTTCTTCAGCATTGGCGGCTTCCTCGGCGCGGCCACCATGACCGTGCTGCTGTCCGCACAGTTGCCGCCCTTGGCATCGGTGCTGATCGGTGTCGGCACCATGCTGCTGGTGACGCTGTTGTCGGCGACCTACTGGCACAGCGAACGCATGCCGCACGACACACCGATGCTGGCCCTGCCGCATGGCATCGTGCTGTTCATCGGCGTGCTGGCGTTCGTCGCCTTCCTCGGCGAAGGTGCGATGCTCGACTGGAGCGCGGTGTTCCTCAGCGATGTACGTCGCGTCGATGCCAGCCTCGCCGGCGTCGGCTATGTGACCTTCACCCTGACCATGACGGTCGCGCGCCTGTTCGGCGATGCACTGGTGGCACGCGTGGGCCGCCAGCGCGCGATCGTGTTCGGCGCGCTGCTCGCCGCTGCCGGCGTGCTGGTGCTGACCCTGGTCACGCCGTGGCAGGCATCATTGGCGGGCTATGTGCTGGTCGGCCTCGGTTGCGCCAACATCGCGCCCGCGCTGTTCTCGCTGGCCGGCCACCAGACCCGCATGCCCGGCGCGCTGGCCATCACCGCCGTTTCCACGCTGGGCTTTGCCGGCATCCTTGCCGGACCGGCGTTGATCGGCTTTGCCGCCAATCATTTCGGTCTGATTGCTGCGTTCATCGGTGTGGCCACGGCCTTGTTGCTGGTGGCCGTGTCCACACGTTGGCTGCGGGTGTGACGCCTGTACGGAACCGCGCGCCCGAAGGCACGCGGTTCCAGAGCATGACATCAGCCCTGGCTCTCCTCAGTAGGAGGAGAACTGCCAGCGCTGGTTGTCGCCACCATGGCACATCCACATGTGCACCTTGGAGCCATTGGTGTTGCCCAGGCCAGGATCATCCAGGCACATGTTGGTCTGCGGATTGCGGATCTCGCCGACCAGGCGCCACGACTGGTGCGCACCGCCGTTGCAGGACCACATGCGGATCGCATTGCCGTCATGGCTTGCGCCGTCGGCTGCCTCCAGGCACTTCCCGCCCAGCCCGCGGATCGATCCATCCGAACCCAGTTCGAAGCGCTGCTGCGGTACACCCGCACAGTCCCACAGCTGTACGCGGGTGCCATCTGCCGTGTTGGCGCCTTCCACATCCAGGCACTTGCCGCCGACACCGACGATCGAGCCGTTGGCCGGATTGAACTCCCACTTCTGGTTGGCAGTCTGTGCGTTGCTGTAAAGCTGGATCTTGGTGCCGTTGGCGCTGGAGGCGCCGATGGCGTCGAGCACCTTATCGCCCACGCCGACGATGGAGGTATTGGTGAACTTCCATGACTGGTTCCAATCACCGTGCGCGTCATACAGCTGGATCCGGCTTCCATTACTGGTGCCGTAACCTACGATATCGAGTACGCGGTTGCTGGGCACACCGGTGATGGTCGACGTGTTGGGCTTCACCGTCCACAACTGCTGCGGCGTGCCCGGCGTGCAGTCCCACACTTGGATGGCGGTACCCGGACCGGTGTTGGCGCCTTCGGCGTCGAGGCACTTGTTGCCTGCGCCGCGGATCTCACCAAAGGTTGGAATGTTGCGCAGGTTGATCGGCGCCGACACCGAACCTTGCGAGAACTGGCCATCGCCGCTGAAGGTGGCGGTGATCGATGCGGTGGTGAAGCCGGCGGGCACGGTGTAGTTCACCGCAACCTTGGCGGGGCTGCCATAGGCATAGCGATGCGTACAGAACTGGACATCGCGTGTTGCCGCATAGCAAGCCTGGTCAAGCTGGGAAACGAGACCTGCCATTGGTGTATTGGTCGTGCTGACCTGCACTTTACCCACCGCTTGGCCATTCACCTTGAATTCGACGAAGCCACCGATCTGCTCATTGCCCGGGATGTGATACAGCCCCAGCGCCTGGCCATCGACCTGCGCAGAAAGCTGGATCACCTGCCCCGGCGCCGGAAGGGCATTGGACACGGAAGCCGTGGTGGTGGTCGGGAGGTTGTAGAGACGCGGGAACGATTTGGCCTGCGCGCCCGCAGATGCCGCTGCAATTCCAATTGCGAGAACACCCATCGAAACGTAGTTCATCCTTGCTCCATTTACGTTGTGTGGAAATCCTATCCAGGGACCACCATTGAAACGCTGCAAGTACGGTGCCCCCTGCACTCCCTGGCCATCGACATCGACTGCGGGCCGCGGCCTTCATGGCCAGGAACTCCGGATAGTCTCACAGACGGCGCGCTCGCGGCAGGATGCTACCGCCGCCTGCGCCGCAGTTTCATCCGCAACCGGCGGTAGCCGATCACCGTGGCCGTTGCACACAACGCAGCGCCAGCCAGGCTCAGCAGCAGCAACACCGCCAGCCGGGCGGTGACCTGACGCAGCATCGCCGGCAGGTCCCAGCTGTGCAGGAAGTGGAACAGCCAGCGACCCACGCGCTCGCGACGCCCCATCGTCAGCAACGGGTCGCCAGTGGCCAGATCGAGGTAGACCCGCGTCGCCTCGGCATCGTCAAAATCAGCGACCGCCACCGGGAAGCGGCGTACCGCTGCGCCGTTCATGGCTTCCGGTGCACGCGGGTAGAAGTACGCATCCGCTGCATGCTGGACCCAGTACCCCTGCACGGGCGCATCGGACAACGCCCGCACCTTCTGCTGCAGCCATGCGGCCGGCAGCAACCGCGCAACCTGCAGATGACCATCACTGCCGGACACAATGCGGGTCTCGCCCTGCCCGTCCAGCAACACCGCGAACAGCTCACCATCGATGCGTCGCCACTGGAACTCCACCGGCTTGAAGCGCGCGTCGTCGACGGCCGCCAGCAGCGCCGCCGGTTCACCCAACGCGCCATCCACCGCCACCGTACCGCCACGATAGCGTCCGCTGTCGATCGCTTCACGCGTGCTGCTGAAAACTCCCAACGGATTCATCGACATCAGCCCGCTGAAGATCCAGGTGAATATGAAGGCCGCAGCCACCAGCCCGATCAGATGGTGCCAGCGCATCCAGGGCTCGACGTACGGCGTCTTCGCGCCAGTGCGGTAGTGCCCGCGGAAGCGCCAGCGCCACACACCCACCACGATGCCGCTGATCGCTGCCACCGAGCACAGCGCGGACAGCACGATCACCACCCACGTCCACACCGGGTCCACCGACTGCATGCGCAGGAAGTACAACCAGTGCAGCCAGGCGCCCGCATAGTTCCAGCGCTGCTGCACATGCGGTGCGTCCTGCACCACTTCGCCGGTGTGTGAGGACACATACACATCCCCTGGCTGCGCGCCGCCCACTTCAACCCGGTACAGCGGCCGATGCGCATCCAGCGCACGCGAATGCGTCCAGCGGTCTTCATCCACGCGTGTCGCGCCGACGAAGGCTTGGCCGCCCGCGAACTGTGCGGCGGATGCTTCGGCTCGCTGTGCCGACACCGGCAGCAGCGCCTGGCCGGTCACGGCAGACCAGGCGCCCACGTTGCTGCCATTGCGCACCACGTACGCAGGCTCGCCACGCAGCGTCGTCAGCGCCACAACCTCCGGCTCGGCCTGCACCACGGCAGGCAGTACCGACAGCCCCTGCAGATCGCGAGCATCCCCCAGCACCGGCAACGCCGCCAGCCGCTCACCGGGTGTCAGCTTCGGGTAACCAATGAACAGCATCACCATGCCGCTGACAAACCACAGCAACATCAGCAGGCATCCGCCGATGCCCAGCCAGCGGTGCACCAGATAGGTCCAGCGCTTGGCGGTGGATCGCAACGTCATCGCCAGCCTCCTCAGAAGCGATGATCAACGGTGAATTCGACGCGCCGGTCCGCACCCAGCAGCCACTGCGTGCTGGTGTAGTACGCGGTGGCGTAGTACGCCTTGTCGAACACGTTGAACAGCCGCGCCGACAGCCGCGTGCGCTGTGCCGCCTGCCAGGTCAGTGCCAGGTCGGTGGTGCTGTAGCCGGGCAGCTCCAAGGTGTTGGCGTTGTCGGCGTAGCGCTTGCCGACGTAACGCACGCCGCCCGCCGCACTCCAGTCCGGTGCAAACTGCCAGCTCAGCCACACATTGGCCAGGCGCTCGGCCACGTTCGGTGGCACGTTGCCATCACGCGACACCAGCACCGCCGGCGAACCGGTGGTTTCCAGGAAGTCCTCGAACTCGGCCTTCAGCACCGTGGCATTGGCATCGAGCGACCAGCGCGGCGCGAAGTTCCAGTTCAAGGACGCCTCAATGCCACGCGAGGTCTGTGCGCCCACCTGCACGCGGCGATCCGGCACCAGCGGATCGCAGCTGAGCAGCCCGGTCTTGCGGATGCGGTACGCCGCCAGCGTCCACTCGCCGCCATCGAAGGCCTGCTTCAGGCCCACCTCGATCTGCCGGCCCTTGGCCAGGTCGAAGGCACCGTTGGCCGGGCTGATCATCAACAGGCCACTGACCGGGTCCGCCGCCTGCGAGTACTGCGCATACAGGCTCAGCGTCGGCCGCAACGCGAACACCGTGCCTGCACGCCAGCCGGTGCTGCGGTAGGTCTTCGAGAACGCGTTCTGGCCGCTGATCAGATCGGTACGATCAATGCGCGCGCGGTCGTGGCGCAGCCCACCCAGCATCGACCAGCGCTCGCTCAGCGCCAAGCGGTCTTCCACGAACAGCGCGTACTGCTCGGCACGATTACGGTAGCGCGGCAGGTTCGGCGCGTCGCTGGTGAACTGGCCCGGCACCGGATCGAACGGATCGACCGGGCCCGAGCTGCCGGCATAGGTGTTGTTGGTGTGCTTGAAGTGCGCGCGGTTGGCATCGAGGCCCACGGCGAAGCTGTTGGCCAGGCCCGCAATGTTCCCCTGTACCCTCAGCGTCGAGGTCAACCCGGTCTGGTCCTGGTCGTGGGTGATCTCGGTATTGCCTGAGCGATCGATCAAGCCGGTAGCGCGGTTGTAGACGTAGGCTTCGGCATTGCGCCAATCGCGCTGGCTGTCGATCTGGTAGAGGCGCGTGCGCCATTCGACGCTTGCGTTCGGCGTCCACAGCGCATCGAGCTGGGTCCAGCGGTCGCGGTAGCGGATGTCGCTGTCTTCCACGTTGTAGTTGCGGTGGCGCAGCGCCTCCAGCTGGCGGCCATCCACCAGTGGCGTGCCGAAGTAGCGCATCGGTTGCTGATAGCCTTCCGCATGGGTGAGCGACAGCTGCAGATCCGCACGCGGTTGCCACAGCAGTGCGCCGGAGAAGGTGGCATCACTACTGCGCCCGCGATCAACCCAGCCACCGCTGTAGTTGCCGCTCACATCCAGCCGGTAGGCCAGCTCGGGCGTCAGCGCGCCACCACTGCCGAAGCCCAGGCGTGCGGTGTCCTCGCTGCCCACGGTTGCGCTGATCTCGTTCTCGATTGCCCCACGCGTGGGCTTCTTCGGCACGATGCTGATCACGCCGCCGATCGCACCGTCGCCATGGATCACCGAAGCCGGACCGCGCAGCACTTCGATGCGCTCGATGGACCAGGTATCGAACGGAAAGGTGATGCCCACGCCGCCATACTGGCGCAGCCCGTCATACAGGCGCATCACGGAAGCGCCATCGGTGAAGCCACGGCTGGACAGCGCACTCAGGCCGTTGCCCGGGTGCGGCATCGCACTGATCGCACCGGCGCGGCTGATCGCATCATTGAGGTTGGTGTCGCCGCGCTGTTCCAGCTGCTCGCGCGAAATCACCGTCAGGCTGGCCGGTGTCTGCAGCACGCTCAGGCCCAACGCAGAGCCTGCGCTGGAGGTGGAAGACAGCTCGCCGCTGCGGGTATCGACCACGCGCACGGTATCCAGCGTGGTCGGTGGTGCCGCATCGGCGGCAAGTACAGAGGCGGTGTGCAGGAGCAACGCGCACATGGCAGGCAGCGTCGCCCGGCGCAGGCGCGCGGAGTTGGGGTTCGTTTTCATCTGTTCACGGCATGCAAGGCCACCCTGCAGTGGCAGGGCAGCTCAGGGAGTTCGGGGAACGCGCACGCAGTCGCGCCAGGCCAGGCCTGGCAGCTTGGGAAAATCAATCCAAAGGCGTGCGCGCAGGGCTCAGACAGCCATGAAGACCGGCGGCCCGCGCGCTCCCAATGTGCCGCTGACCCGCTGCGGCAACGCCTGCACTGCACCACGCAGCGCACGGCATATCGATACCATCGGTGCCAACAGCAGCAATGCCGCCACCAGCAGGGTGATCAGCCGCGCGGCGATCAGGCAGTAGTCGCAGTCCACGCCCATCTCATGCGCGGCGTGTGGATCGGCGGGCGGCTTCTTTGAGACCTCGCCCTGCTGCATCGCCATCGCGTGGTGGTCGTGATGGCCCTCCATCGCATGCTGCACATGCTGGGAATGGTCCATCGCCGCTACCGGCACAGCCGCTGCTACGTGACCATGCGCCAGCCAACGGCTCACCAACGGGGCGAGCAGCACCAGCAGCATGGCAAGCCATGCCAGGGACTGGAACCGGCGGTGGAGGACAGAACGACGCACCCGGCCATTCTACGGGCCTGCGGTCAACCTTGGACCACGTTCAGGGTTGCCCGGCGGCCAGTGCGACGTTATGACGCAGCCTCCAGCGCAGGGGATCGTCCACTGCCCGAGGGGGACGGAAGGCAGCCTGGCCGGCCCCTTCCGCCCCCGCACCGGATGACTAGAACCGCGCCGGCTGCTGCACCGCGCGCTCCAGGAACATGACACCCGCCTGCAGGCTGTTGCGGGCGTTCTCCAACCAGCGCTCCGGATCGGCTACCGCGAATCGCTCCTGTGCATCCACATCACCCGAGTCGGCCAGATCAGCCAGCTGCAGATGGATGTGGTTCTCCACCAGGCTCACCAGCACGGCGAGCTCGGCCGATAAACCGGCGATGCGTTCGGTGAAGCCAGCGTCGTTGCTGTTCAGAGACATGTCCCCTGTTCCTATGCGTTGCGGTGTTGATGGATGGCTTCGAAACGCTCGGCACAGGCAGGCCCACAGAACAGCCTTGCCGGATCGTTGTCGAAGTCTTCGCTGCAGTCCGGGTTGTGGCATTCCCCCATGGGAGTGAGAGGGGCAACGTTGCTGGCCCGCGTTGCGTGCTGGGCCAAGGCGCGTTGCAGGTGGCGCGCTTCCATTTCCTGCGCTTCGTCGATGGTGTCCGTCATGCGGGTTGTATTTTATCGAGGGGTGGTCGCACCGATTGAGAACGTCGCAACGACGGTCAACGACGCGGATTCCGCGGCGGATCGGCGTTCGTGGTTGCAGTGGATTTCAGGCATGCAGGCTCCTTGTGCACGGGCGCCCGAAGGCGCGATGGAGAGAAACGATGGGCCGTCGTTGACGGCGATCGCATCATCCGAAAACCGGTTCTCGCCAACTGCGACGCATCGGCGCGACCACAGCAATCTGCGGATCGTCATCACAGATCCAACGAGTAACGGGCGGCCTGTTCGCGACCGGGGATGCAAGGTACTGGAAGGTGTTGCAAATGAACCCCCATTCCGACACCATGACCGTGTCACCACCTCCCATCACATCCTGACCACACTGCGTCGGTCGGCCGCTGCGTGGCCTGCGCACGCCAGGTACTGCACAGCACGTTGGCCGCCATCGGCCGCCGTGGACCGATCCACGTTCCCAGGGGCTCCGTCGAATGCACACACCGCATCCCACGCAGGACATCGTTCCCGCGTTCCTGCAGGCCATGCACGCGCACGGTATCGTGCCGGACGCGCGCGGCCGCGACGCGCTCAATGCCGATGGCACGCTGGTGCGCTTCCATGTGGAAGGCGACCGTCGTGGCACGCGCAATGGTTGGGCGGTGTTGTTTGGAGACCACGTGCCGGCCGGCGAGTTCGGCAGCTGGCGGACGGGCACCCGCCATGCCTGGTGCGCGAAATCGCCGACCGCGTTGAGCGCCGCCGAGCAGCGTGCCATCCGGCAACGCCAGGAGGCGGCCCGCAGCGCGCGCGAACGGGATCAGCGCGAGCGCGAGGGCGCCGCCGCCAAGGTGGCCAATGTGCTGTGGAACCGCGCCATTCCCGCGGATGCCCACCATCCCTATCTCGTACGCAAGGGCATCCACGCACATGGCCTGCGTGTGGCGCCATGGCCGGTGCGCAACAGCGATGGGCTGGTCTTCCGCCACATCGACAATGCCCTGCTGGTACCGGTGATGAACAGTGCGGGCCGGATTGTCTCGCTGCAGGCGATCTTTCCACGCATGGATCCGGCACTCGGACGCGACAAGGACTTTCTTTCCGGCGGCCGCAAGCAGGGCTGCTTCCATGTCATCGGCAAGCCGGTTCCCGGCCAGCCGATCGCCATTGCAGAGGGCTATGCCACCGCCGGATCCATCCACCAGGCCACGGGCTGGTGCGTGGTGGTGGCCTGGGATGCAGGCAACCTTGGCGCGGTCGCCCGAGCCTGGCGCGGCGCCATGCCGGACGCGTCATTCGTGCTGTGTGCCGACAACGATCAGTGGACGCGGCAGCCGCTGGACAACCCTGGCGTCACCCTGGCCACGCAGGCTGCCGCGGACATCGATGCCCGCGTGGTCTGGCCCGAGTTCGCCACGCTGCATGGCGACGATGACCGCCCTACCGACTTCAACGACCTGCATCTGCGCGAGGGGCTGGACACCGTGCGTGCCCAGTTGTTGCCCGCCATGCCGCCGGCAGGGGGCGACGACGTGGCGCTGGACGATGCGCCGTCATCGGCCAGCGCGCGCTACCAGGTGCCTGGCAACCTGTCCGCATTCGATGCCTTCACCCCGTTTCCCGATACCAACGCGCGCGGGCGGCCGTTGCCAACCGCCCGCAACCTGGCCGAGCTGTGCCGTCGTACCGGTGTGACCGTGCGCTACAACGTCATCCGCAAGGATCTGGAGATTCTGGTTCCTGGGCTGCAGACGACCGTGGACAACGCCAAGGAGGTCGCGGCGGGCGAAGTGATGGATTGCATGCACCGCGCCGGCATGGCCACCGCCAGCTTCGAGACCAACCTGTGCCAGGTGGCCGAAGCCAATCCCTACAACCCGGTAGCCAGCTGGATCACCTCACGGCCGTGGGATGGTCAGTCCCGCCTGCAGGCGTTCTTCGACACCGTGCAGGAAGCCAGGCCCACGCACATGGCCGACGGCCGCGTGCTGAAGGAAGTCCTGATGCGACGCTGGCTGATCTCCGGCGTGGCTGCGGCGTTTGAGCCCGATGGCGTGGTCGCGCGCGGCGTGCTGACGTTCGTTTCGAAACAGAACCTGGGCAAGACACGCTGGGCGCGGCAGCTGGCGCCGGTAGAGCTGCAACTGATCGCCGACGGGGTGGTGCTGGATCCGGCCAACAAGGACAGCGTCAAGCAGGTCATCTCCAGATGGATCGTCGAGCTGGGCGAAGTCGATGCCACCTTCCGCCGTACCGATATCGCGGCACTGAAATCATTCATCTCGCGCAGCCATGACGAGATCCGTCGCCCCTACGCGCGCACCGAATCCCGCTATGCGCGGCGCACCATCCTGTTTGCCAGTGTCAACGACGAACGCTTCCTCCGCGATGCCACCGGCAACACCCGCTGGTGGACCGTGCACGCCGTGGCGCTGGGCGAACCGGCGCGGATCGACATGCAGCAGGTCTGGGCAGAGGCCCATGCGTTGTACTGCAGTGGCGAGACCTGGCACTTGAGTGCCGAGGAACTGGATGCGCTCAATGCCACCAACAGCGAACACGAACCCATCTCGCCGATCGCCGAACTGATCGATCGCCATTTCGACTGGTCGCTCCCTGCCGAACACTGGAGCGCGCATTACCGCGCCACAGAGATCGTCATCGCGGTGGGCATCGACAGGCCCAACCGTCGCGAGGTGAACGAGGCCGCGGCCTACGTGGTGAAGCGGCATGGCGTGCGCACCCGCGTCGTGGGCAAGGAGCGCGCCAAGGTCTGGCTGATGCCACAGCGCAGACGCAGTCTGGCCGAGCACGCGGCAGGGCCGTTCTAGATGCCGCGCCTCCATGATGGTCGCGACGTTGACAGCAGCAGCGGCGACTGGCGCCTGCACTGCGAAGCACGTCGCCTGCTGCAACTGGACGGCTACCGGCGCATGGGTACCGACGGGCGCTGGACGGCGGTCAGTCCGCGCCGGCACCGCCAACAGTATCTCGAGGGTGTCCAGGCCGCACGTGGCCCCGTTGAGCGTGAGCGTCTGGCAGCGGCGGCATTGCGGCTGTGGATCGCCAGCCCGCCCGCCCAACCGCACCATGATGCAAGTAGATGAAAGGTGTTGCCTAGGAGTATCTACAGGGGCAAGATGCAGGTATCGGCCCGCCACCTTCCAGGAGCGCTTCCGCCATGCCCCGTCCCCAACTGCATGCCTTCGAAGGTGAGCAGCTGACCGTGCAGCAGATCCACCAGCGGGTACCGGTGCTGTCCGAGCGGACCATCCGCGACCACCTTGCTGCCGGCCGGCGTACCCGCACCGCCATGTTGTGCTTTGACCCGATCGCCGCAGCGGCCCGGGGAGGGCGCATCACCCAGCGCATCCTCCGCGCCCGCAGCGTCGTCGGTCGCGATTCCTGATCCTCCGGCACCTGCCGCATTTCTCCAGGAGTAGATTCCGCATGATTCCCGCCTCCCCCGACAGCGGTCATCGCATGATTGCCGACACACTGGCCGCGTTCCGTGCCGGCCCTGCACTGGGCAGCATCGCCCTGCGGCCGGCGCCGCGTGCGCGCGTACCGCTCTACATCGGCATCGCCGGCAGCAAGCGCTCGGGCAAGGACACACTCGCCAATGGACTGGCGTCGGCGTTGTCACTGCCATGCGACAGCTTCGCGGCCCCGCTGCGGCAACTGGTCGCCTCCCTCCTCGGGCTCTCCCTGCACGAACTGGACAGCCGCAAGGAGGACGCCATCGACTGGCTGGCCGAACTCACCCCGCGCCACCTGATGCAGACCGCCGGTACCGAGTGGGGGCGTGACCGCGTCCATCCCGAGCTGTGGGTGCGCTCGCTGTTCGCACGCCTGCCCGAGGGCGGGCTGGTACCCGACGTCCGCTCCGCCAATGAGGCCCGCGCGATCCGGCGTCGTGGTGGTGTCGTGATCCGCGTCAATCGCCCAGGCCATCGCAGCAGCGACCCTCATGCCAGCGAGCAGCCGCTGCCGCATGAGCTGGTCGACATCGAAGTCGACAATGACAGCACCGCGGCCGATCTGGTCCGCAGATCGCTGGACCAGCTGCGTTCGCGCGGTGTGATCTGATCCGGAATGCCGGCCCGCCATCCGGTCCATCCCCCGAACCCAGCGCAGGCCCCGACCCATCATCGGCGAAAATGATGTAAGGTCATCCCCCATCACCGACGACACCTGTCGTCACCCTGCATCCCCAACCCATTTCGCAAAGAGGAAACGCCATGGAGGTCGAACAGTTCACGTCGACGCGCCTGAAGGCCATCGAGTTGTTCAAGTCCCAGCCCAAGGGCAGCAAGGACAACGTGAGCCTGGATGCGATCTTCATCTCGCTGTGCACGCTGGCCACTGCCCGGGCAGGCGCTGGCAGCGCCCAGCAGGCGCGTACCGTGGCCCGCCCGGGCAACCAGCAGCCGCCCGCGCCATGGTTCGTCGAAACCCTCGCGGCCCTGAAGGGCAAGGGCGAGTCGATCACCGTGGCGCGCTTCCTGATGTTCGCCAACCGCTTCCCGGTCAAGCGCATGGACCAGGTCAACGCGGCACGCTGGCTGCGCGACGCCGGGTACATCCCCCGCAAGACCGGCGGCAATCTGGTGTTCGATCTTTGATCCAGCGCCCCCTGCAGTCCTGAAGCCCCGGCATCGTCCGGGGCTTTTTCGTTTCCGGCCAGTACACGGCGCATGAGGCTGTGTGGCAAGTGGCCGTCCTCACCCTGTACCTGCCCCATCCCCTTGATCTGCCTCTGTTCCTGCCAGGTGAGGACAACGAGTACGGATGTACAGGAAAACACCAGCGGCCAGAGCAAGCGGATTCGGCTCACTGCAAGCAGGCGTGTCGTGCTCCTCCCCCCTCCTCACGCACGACTGAACGTCTTCAGCGCACCGATATAAAAGTAGATGAAAGGTGTTGACTCGTCATGCGGGATGGCAACAGTGGAGATCAATGCCACTGAAGACAACCTCCATGAACGCCCTGCCCGACAGCATCCAGACCCTGGCCGAGGTCATCGGCGAATCCGCAGCCCTCACGCTGGTGCGTGCCTGGCCGCCGACCACCTCCAGCACCACCGGCCGTCACCGCGTCATCGTTTACGTCCCCTCAACCCTGCCCGACCAGCACCGGCTGATCGACATCCTTGGCCACGACGTCGCCCAGCGGCTGGTCGCGCACTTCGGCGGCGAACTGTTGTTCCTGGCATCCTGCTTCGCTGCCGGCGCGCACGAACGCCGCGAGCAGATTGCCCGCGCGGTCGCCAGCGGCATGCCACGCGACCATGTTGCGCGTGAGTTCGGCGTCTCACAGACCACCATCAAGCGCGCCCTGCGCGGTGCGCGCACCGCGTTGCCACCGGCTGTCCACCCGGCCCTGCTCAAGGGATACGCACGCGCATGAACGAGAGCGACCTGCTGGCCGGCGTGCCGGATTGGGCCAAGTACCTGGGCGGGACCTCGGGCGTGCTGATCGCGGTGTCGCTGTGGCTGCGCCAGTGGTTGTCGTCGGCCAAGGTCGACCGCACCGCCGATGAAGCCACCAGCAACACCCTGCGCACCCTTCAGGAACAGCTCGCGGCCGAACGTACACGCGCCGATGGGCTGATGCACGAGCGCGAGGCAATGGCCCAGGAGATCGGGCAGCTGCGCGGTGAAGTCAGCGCCCTGCGTGCACAGATCGCCCAGCAGAGCGTACAGATAGACGCTCTGTTGAACCTGGTGCGCAAGCAGCCGGGGGCCGCCGCATGACCGCCGCGGCAGCCAGCGCCCTCGGTGGCGCCAACGTCGCCGCATTCCTGGACATGCTGGCGGTATCCGAAGGCACCGACATTCCGAACCAGCGCTCACGTGACCGCGGCTACGACGTCATCGTCGGTGGCCAGCTGTTCACCGACTACCGCGACCATCCCCGCGTGCTGGTGTCGTTGCCACGCTATGGCATCAAATCCAGCGCCGCCGGCCGCTACCAGTTCCTGCGCAGCACCTGGGATGACCTGCGCGCGCGACTGGGCCTGCCTGACTTCGGGCCAGTCTCCCAGGACCGTGCAGCAGTCGCCCTGCTGAAACAGTGCGGTGCCTACGAGCTGATCCGGCTGGGACGCTTCGATGCCGCCGTCACCGCGGCCCGGCGCATCTGGGCATCGCTGCCGGGCGCCGGCTACGGCCAGAAGGAGCACGCACTGGAAACACTGCGCGCGGCGTACCGTGCCGCCGGCGGAGCCCTGCAGTGACGCCCGCGGCACTGAGGTTGGGCATCGGGTTGCTGGTCCTTGCCGGTAGCCACGCGAGCTGCGCCTGGCTGGGATGGACCCTGCGCGACCGCACTGCGGACCTTGCCGTTGCCACCACCCGGGCAGCGCAGCAGGAGGCCCGCACCGATGCAGTCCAGCGCGCGCACCAGCAGGCCCTCGCCAACAGCGCCGCAGGCGCGCAGGCCGAATCACAGCGCCTGGCCCACCAGGCCCGGCACACCGAACAGTTCAACACCCTGCAACGGGACATCGAGACCCATGCCAAGACTCCTGGTCGTGATCGCGGCGACGCTGACGCTGAGTTCGTGCGCATCTGGCGCGAGGCCAACGCCGGCCACGCCCTACCGCGCTGACCTCAGCATCGCACCTGCCCAGCTGCTTCCCCCACCCCGCCTGCCGGACCTGCACGCAGCCAGCGATGACGCGCTGCTGCGCAATCACGTTGCGGTCGCACAGCAGTACCACGCGCTGGCCGACCAGCTGAGTGCGCTGCTGTGCAGCCTCGGCAGCCAGCGCGGCATCACCATCAATGGCGCCGCGCCGGCAGCACCCGCCGACTGCGGCAACAGTGCCACTCCCACGCACTGAGCCTGCCGGATACGGCCACGCCTGCAATGCCACCCCACCGCGGTGATGGCAACACTGGCTGCAGACCGCGCGCGCCGCACGGGCCACGCCCTTCTTCCCTTCCCTGCATGAGCTGACATGGCGAACGATCCCTTCCCTCCCACGCTCGATCCGCTGATTGCCGCGATCGAAGCCGCAATCCGCGCACGCTTTCCGGGGTTTGCAAGCGTCGAGTTCCATCGCGACGCCAACGCCGAGGGGATGCCCCTGCCGTCCTGCCTGCTGGCGATGACCCGCTGTGACCGCAGCAGGGACAACAATGATGGCAGTGGCCTGCTGCAGGCCACGCTGCGCTTCGAAGCGCGCATTGCGCTGCCGGCGACCGATGCAACCACAGCGCTGCAGCTGCGCAACGCGGCCCTCGCCCTGGCGACCTGGCTGCACCAGCTCGGCCGCTTCCCCGGCGTTGCCAGCGGTGCGATCGATGTGATTGCAGCATTGCCGGAAGACCCCGCGGCGGCACAGCCGGGCCTGCGCACCTGGATCGTCGAGTGGTCACTGCCGGTCGCGCTGGGCGACAACCCCTGGGACGACGCTGGCGGCGTGGTGCCGCAGGCGTGCTACAGCTTCGCGCCGGAGATCGGCCGCGTCCATGAGTCCCGCTACCAGCCATTGCCGGAGCGCGCACCATGAGCGCCGAACACGCGCGGTTGATCGGCAACCTGCTGATGATCGGTGTGGTACGCGAGCTGGACGAGGCAAGCGGACGCGTTCGCGTCGATGCCGACGGCATGCTTACCGACTGGATTCCCTGGCTGGAACGCCGCGCCGGACCGGGCATGCGCAGCTGGTGCGCTCCCGAACCGGGCGAGCAGGTCGTGCTGGCGTGCCCCTATGGCGACCCTGGCCAGGCACTGGTACTCGGCAGCCTGTACCAGGACCGCTTTCCGCCGCCGGCCGACTCGCGCCTGCTGCAGCGCACCGAGTTCGCCGACGGCAGCAGCGTCGAGTACGACCGGGAAACCACCACGCTCAACGTCCATGTCGGCAGCGGCAAGGTCATCGTCACCTGCGCGAATGCACAGGTGATCGCCAGCGAATCGATCGTGCTCGATACACCCTCGATCAAGGCCACCGGCGATCTGGATGTCAGCGGCGCGATCAGCGCCGGCAAGGACATCAGCACACCGGGCGAAGTCAAGGCCGGTGCCATCGGCCTGAAGGCACACAAGCACACCGCACAGGGTCCGACCGCACCCACCACGCCCGCGCAGCCCTGAGCGGCCACGCCTGCAATGCCCTGAAAACCCGCACTCCACGACGATAGAGGCCATGCGAGGAATCGACGCCAACACCGGCAAATCACTGGATGGGCTCGCCCATCTCCACCAGTCCGTGCGTGACATTCTCACCACGCCTCTTGGCTCCCGCGTACTGCGCCGCGAATACGGTTCACGCGTGTTTGAACTGATCGATGCGCCGACCAACCGCTCGCTGCGCATGGACCTGATCGCGGCCACCGTCGACGCGCTGGCGCGATGGGAACCGCGTCTCCACGTCGAGAACGTCGACGTCTCCCTCCCCGCCCCCGGCGTGATGATCCTGGCAGTGACCGGGATCCACCTGCCGGACGGCGAGGCCATCACCATCGAAGGAATCGAGGTTCGCTAACCGTGGCATCCGGCTCGTTCACCAGTGTCAATCTGTCCCAGCTGCCTGCACCGGCGGTCATCGAAGTGCTCGATTTCGAAGCCATGTTCGATGAATCGCTGACCGCACTGCAGGCCCTGGATCCCACCTTCGACGCGCTGCTGCCGTCGGACCCGGCCTTCAAGATCCTGGAGGTCTGCACCTACCTGCGCCTGCTCGATCGCCAGCGTGTCAACGACGCCGCGCGTGGCGTGATGCTGGCCTATGCCGGTGGCAGCGACCTGGACCACCTCGCCGCGATCTTCGGCGTCGCCCGCCAGGTGCTCGACCCGGGCAGGCCGCAGGAAGGCATTCCACCGCGATATGAGAGCGATGAGGACTTCCGCCGCCGCATCCAGCTGGGCCCGGAAGGGTTCAGCGTGGCAGGGCCGGAAGGTGCCTATGTATTCCATGCGCTGAGCGCGGACCCGCGCGTGCTCGACGCCAGTGCGACCAGTCCCGCCCCGGGCGAAGTGGTGGTCTCGGTGCTGTCGCGCGAAGCGGATGGAACCGCCACCCAGGGCCTGCTCGACATCGTCGAGGCGAAGCTGAGCGCCGATGACGTGCGACCGCTGACCGACCACGTGCTGGTGAAGCCGGCCACGATCGTCACCTACTCGGTCGACGCCACGCTGTTCACCTTTGCCGGCCCGGATTCGCAGGTCGTGCTTGCCGAAGCGCGCACCCGCCTGGACCGCTACATCAGCGAGTCACATCGCCTCGGCCGCGATGTCACCCGTTCGGGGTTGTTCGCCGCATTGCATGCCGAGGGCGTGCAGCGCGTGGAGATCGTCCATCCGGCTGCAGATGTGGTGGTGGACCGAACCCAGGCCACCCACTGCGCCGGCGTGACCCTGACCCACGGCGGCACCGATGAATGAGCCGAGCACGCGCCTGATCAACGCGCGGCTGCGCGGCGCGATCGATGGCCGCAACCGCACCTTCCGCCACCCCGGCGGCGCGCTGGCGAGCCTGCAGGCGGTGTACCGCACCGATGCACGGGGGCGGCAGCCGCTGCAGGGCAGCGTCATCGAGGGCAGCAGGGTCACCCTGGCCGCTGCACCGGCGCCCGGCGAGGTCATCGATGGTGACGCCCAGGTGGTGGTGCCCTCGGCGGCAAACCTGCTACCCGCCAACGCCACCCATGCCGAGCGCGCGCTTGCCCGCGCCATCGTTGCACGTCCGTTGCCGGTGGACATCACCGCGCTGTGGGATGCCGACCGCTGTCCGACCGCACTGCTGCCCTGGCTGGCCTGGGCGCTGTCGGTGGACGAATGGAAGGCCTACTGGCCCGAAGCCGTGAAGCGCGCCCGGGTGCGTACGGCCATCGCCATCCAGCGTCGCAAGGGCACCGCCGGCAGCGTGCGCGACGTGGTGGCCGCCTTCGGTGGATCGGTGCTGATCCGCGAGTGGTGGCAGCTGCAGCCCAGGGGCGCGCCGCACACCTTCGAAGCGGTGATGACCATCGCCAACCAGGATGGCCAGTCCGCCACGGCGATGTTCGTGGAGGACGTCATCGGCGAAATCACCCGGACCAAGCCGGTGCGCTCGCACTTCACCTTTACCCAGGGCATGCAGGCCGACGCCGCCGTCGGCGCACTTGCAGCCGCCCACGCCACGGCCTTCCGCCGCCTTCAACTGATCGGAGAGTAACCCCCGCATGCGCTTGAAAATCACCGATGCCGGCTTCGCCAAGCTGGTCAATCCGCCGAACACCGGCACCAACGCCGTGCTGATCACCCAGATCGGCCTGACCTCGACCGCCTTCGTGCCTTCCGCGGGGCTCACCGCACTGCCCGGCGAGATCAAGCGCGTCGCCACCTTCGGCGGCCAGGCCGTGGGCGATGACACCGTGCACGTCACCATCCGCGACGACAGCGCCACCTCCTACACGCTGCGCGGCTTCGGCCTGTACCTGGCTGACGGTACGCTGTTCGCCAGCTACGGCCAGGCCGATCCGATCATGGAGAAGTCGGCCGCATCGATGCTGCTGCTGGCCACCGATACCCGCTTCAGCGGGATCGACACGACGCAGATCCAGTTCGGCGATGCCGGCTTCCTCTATCCACCGGCCACCACCGAGGTCGTCGGCGTGGTCGAGCTGGCCACCAGCACCGAAGCCGAAGATGCGACCGACACCCAGCGCGCAGCTACCCCGCGTGGCGTGCGCGCTTACACCGACAAGCGCTTCGGCGCCAGCGCCCCGACCGCGCTGGCGAAGACACTGCTGTCTGCGGCGAACACCGCGGCGGCGCGCACTGCGCTGGAACTGAAGAGCGCCGCACTGAAGGACACCGGGCATGGCAACGGCCTGGACGCCGACACCCTGGACGGCAAGCACGCCTCCGAGTTCGCCCTGGCCGGTGACTTCGCCACCGTGGGCCACAAGCATGTGATTGCCGATGTGACCGGGCTGCAGTCGGCACTGGATGGCAAGGCGTCCAGGGGCGGCAACACGTTCACCGACCAGCAGTTCATCAGCGGCACGTATCCGTTGCTGGGCTTCGGTGCCGCCGGTGCCGAGCAGTCCTTCATTGGCGGCTGGGCAAATTCCAGCCTGTGGCGCGTGTGGAGCGCGGACCGCAGTGCCAGCAGCGAGATAACCATCAAGCATGGTGATGGCCCGCGCTGGAATGGATCGCCGATGTGGCATGCCGGGAACTTCGCGCCTGAAGCGAAGATGGACAAGAGTGGCGGGACGTTCACCGGGCACGTCGGCGTGAATGGAAACTCGCTTCGTTCCTATGGATGGAATGGTGTGGCCAACGACGGCGTACTCGTGCTCGGCGATACCAACTCCTACATTTTCAAGAACGGCTCGAACTTCACTTTCGCCAACGCGGCAGGCGGATACACCGCCATGCTCAACGCGGGCGGCACTGTTTGGACCAGCGGCAATTTCGATCCAGCAAGCAAGGTAAGCAAAGCCGGCGACACGATGACCGGCGGGCTCGCAATCAGCCTCGCCGGAGCGCAGATGTCAACCGGCTACCTATACCGATCAGCGGATGGTCGATTCAGCGTCCGAGCAGCTACGGATAGCGGGTCGGTTGGTAGCTACTACGCTTTCACAGCGTCCGGTATGTTCGAAGCCCTGAACGGTGGCGGGTCCTTCGCAGGCAGTGTTTCCTCGCAGGTGAACCCCGGTGCACCGAGCGCATTCATCGCCAACTGCTCGACTCTCGGATCACAGCAGGGCGCATACGCCGTGTACCAATCGGGCGTACGCCAATGGCAGCTTGGAGTTGAGAGCGACCGCTCTTTCAAGATCTGGTCGTACAACGACGATGGCACGTACCTCACCGACGCGATTGTGCTCTCGAGGAGCGGGTCATTGCGTACAAGCGGAGGCTTCGACTTCGGCTCCTCGCGCAAACTGAAGGATATCAACGGCCCCGTCCCCTACGGTCTTGCCGCTGTCGAGCGGATGGAACTGTCGGCCGGCCACTACAAGCCTGAGTACAACGACGACGGTCGCCGTCGCCTGTTCTTCGTCGCCGAGCAGCTGGCCGAACTGGTGCCGGAAGCGGTCGACCTGGAAGGCGTCGAGTTCCAGGGTGAGCGCGTGGCATCGGTCAAGCTCGACCAGCTGCTGCCGGTGATGGCCAAGGCCATCCAGGAACTGGCCGCCGAAGTGCGCGCACTGAAAGCGGAGCGCTGACATGCCCAGCGGATATCGCTCTTCCGGTGTCGACTTTGACGACCTGTTCGATCCGTACGTTGAAGGTCCACTGGCGCAGGATTCGGGCCGCCGTATCGGCGGCGGCGACCTGAGCCGCCGCTATGCCCACATCCAGTACGGCAGCAAGCGTGCCGACGTAGGCCATCGCATCAACGGAATGGACGTGTCCAACCTGTGGGCGGCCCGGGGTACCGCAAGCTACCGGCCGCCCTTCCATGGCAAGGACTACTCAGCCGGCAATGGCGCCAAAACAAACTCATTCGGCGATGTCACGGCGTCGGTGCAGATCAGCCTGCTGTCCGACGGCAACTTCACCGTCCACAGCAACAGTTACGGCGGTGGCAACGATGCCACCGCCCAGGTGGATTCCGGTCGCTGGGCACCGGCGGGTGCAAACCCCAGCCAGTACGAAGTGCAGTTCACGGCCAGCAACACAGGTGCTGCTTCGTTCAGCACAAGCGCACCGTCATTCTCCTCACTTGCGACATCGCGCTCGGCAACCGTATCCATCAGCATTCCTGCGGCATCTTCCATGTACGAGAGCATCACGGTTGAGATAGCCGTTCATCTCCGTCGTTCCGGTAGCCCCGCTCAGGTTTCAACCGTATACGCCAACGTCGCCGTTTCGGGCTGGTACTGATTGCACATCGGGCCACCGCTGCAATTATCGCGACCGCCACATTCTCCGAACATTACCCCGTCGCCTGCACAAGCCGGCACACACCCACACCGAGGAAGAACCCCGAATGACCGAATTTCTCCATGGCGTACAGGTCGTCAACATCGATACCGGTGCCCGATCGATTGCCATCGCCTCCAGCAGCGTGATCGGCATCGTCGGCACCGCACCGCTGGCCGACACCGAAGCGTTCCCCATCAACACGCCCGTACTGGTGACCTCGCCGTCGCAGGCCGCCAAGCTGTCGGCGACCACCGGCACCGATGCCGGCACCCTGCCCGGTGCGCTCGACACGATCTTCGACCAGTCCAGTGCCGTCGTCGTCGTGGTCCGCGTCGAGAAGGGCGCCAATGAAAGCGCCACCCTGGCCAACGTGCTGGGCGGCGTGAATGCCCAGACCGGCGCCTACGAAGGCGTGCATGCGCTGCTGGCCGCCAAGTCCATCGTCGGCGTCAAGCCGCGCATCCTGGTCGCACCCGGCTTCACCCATGTGCACCCGGCCGATCCGGCCAAGCCGGAGGCCGTGCTGGCCAACCCGGTCGTAGCGGAACTGCTCGGCATCGCCGACAAGCTGCGTGCGGTGATCATCAAGGATGGCCCGAACAGCAACGACGACGCTGCCAAGTCCACCGCCGCCCTGACCGGCTCCAAGCGCGTCTACGTGGTCGACCCCGCGCTGCTGGTGCAGTCCGGTGATGCCATCGTCACCCGCCATGCCTCCGGTGCCGTGGCCGGTGCCATCGCCCGCAGCGACAACGAGCGCGGCTGGTGGGCGTCGCCGTCGAACCTGGAACTCAACGGCGTGGTCGGTACCGCGCGTGCGATCGACTTCGGCCTGTCCGATGCCACCAGCCGCGCCAACCTGCTGAACCAGGCCAACGTGGCCACGGTCATCCGCGAAGGGGGCTTCCGCCTGTGGGGCAACCGCACCACCAGCATCGATCCGAAGTGGCAGTTCCTGTGCGTGGTGCGCACCGCCGACATCATCGCCGACAGCCTGGAAGCCGCCCACCTGTGGGCCGTCGACCGCGGCATCAGCAAGACCTACGTCGATGACGTGCGCGAGGGCGTCAATGCCTTCCTGCGCGGCCTGAAGACCCAGGGCGCGATCCTCGGCGGCAACTGCTGGATCGACCCGGAACTGAACGCAGCGGACAGCGTGGCCCAGGGCCGCTTCTACTGGGACTTCGACTTCACTCCGACCTACCCGGGTGAGCAGCTGACCTTCCGCATGCACATGAACAACAACTACGTCTCGGAGATCTTCTAAGCATGGCGCGCAAGATCCGTAAAAACTTCAACTTCTACGTCGACGGCAAGGGTTATGCCGGCAGCGTGATGTCCTTCACCGCCCCCAAGCTGTCGCTGAAGACCGAGGACTTCCAAGCCGGCGGCATGCTCGCCCCGACCGAGATCGTGCTCGGCCATGAAAAGCTGACCGCCGATGTCGAGTTCGCCTCCGACGACGCGGAGATCATGAGCAAGTTCCACGTCATCGAAAGCAAGGAATACGGCTTCACCGCCCGCGAGGCGCTGGAAGGCGACGACGGCGAAGTGACCCAGGTCGTGCACAACATGCGCGGCAAGGTGAAGCTGCTGGACCGTGGCGAAACCAAGGTCGGCGAGAAGGGCACGATCAAGGTCAGCCTGGCGCTGAGCTACTACAAGCTGACCCATGGTGCCCAGGTAGTGCAGGAGATCGACGTGGTCAACATGATCGCCCGCCAGGGTGGCGTCGACGTCCTGGCCGGCATCCGCGGCGCGCTGGGCATCTGAGCCCACGCCGCACCGAAGAACCCGGGGGCGCCTCGCGCCCCCGCATCCATCGCACCGCATCGCATTCCAGGAACGCATCCATGTCCAGCAAGACCAAGACCCCCACCGACACCGTCATCGAGCGCGATGGCTTTGCCGAGATCACCCTCACCCGTCCGCGCCAGGTCAATGGCATGGAAACCGCCGTGCTGCGCATGCGCGAGCCGACCGTGGAAGACATGGAGCGCTACCAGGACGACAAGGGCAGCGACGCCCAGCGTGAGGTGCGGATGATCGCCAACCTGTGCGAGATCTCGCCGGACGACGTGCGCAAGATGCCGTTGCGCGACTACGCACGACTGCAGGCAGGCGTCGCGCTTTTTACCACCTGACCCTGCCACAGATCAGGCAGGGAGTGCTCGCCCTGGCCGGTCATACCGGCTGGGGCCTGCGCGAAATCATGACACTGCGGGTGTCGAAGTTCATCTGGTGGATTCAGGGATTGCCGGTACATGGCCAGTAACGTTCAAACGACAACGATCACGATCGGCGGTGAGGTGTCCAAGTCGCTGAAGGACGCATTGTCCTTCGCCAATGATGGCGTGAAGCGCCTCGGCGATGAAGCCGGCAAGCTGGAGCTCAAGCTCGCCGCGATGAAGAAGTCGGGCACCGCATACACCCGCATGCGCGCGCAGGCCGATGCGCTGCGCGCCTCACAGGAAGCGCTGGAGCGTGTCGAAGCCAAGCGCACCGCCAACCTGGAGAAGCGCGAGAAACTCGGCGCCTCGTTCAAGGCAGCGCGCGGCACACTCGGCACCGCCGTCACCGCACTGGCCAAGCCGGTCGAGAACGCCTCCGGCTTCGCCCGCCAGAACCAGCAGATCGGCGTGGCAGCCAACCTCAGCCGCGCGCAGGTGAGTGCGCTCGGCCAGGCGATCCTGCAGCAATCGCGTGCAACCAACCAGGGCGCCGACGATCTGCAGCGGTCGATCAAGCTGATGGTCGCGGCCGGCATGGACGCACAGTCCGCGCAGGCCAGCCTCGGTGCTGTCGGGCGGACCACCACCGTCACCGGTGCCAGCATCGATGATGTGGCCCAAGCTGCGGCCGCCCTGCAGCAGTCGTTCGATATCGATCCCTCGCGCATGCAGAACGCGCTGGACGTGCTGGTGGTGAACAGCCAGCAGGGCAGCCTGGGCCTGAAGGACATGGCCCAGGTGCTGCCGGTGCTGGGTTCCTCGTTCGAGGCGATGAAGCTGCAGGGCACATCGGCGGCGGCTACGCTGGGTGCGGCACTGGAAGCCACGCTGGACTCGGCAGGTGGCGCCGACAAGGCCGCCAGCAACATGAAGAGTTTCATGTCCGAGGTGCTCTCGCCGGACATTCAGGAGAAGGCCAAGAAGAGCCTGAACCTGGATCTGCGCAAGATCATCGGCGATGCACAGACCAGCGGCGGCAATCCCTTCGATGCTGCGATGCAGGGGATCATCCAGGCGACTGCGGGCGACCAGAAGAAGATCGGCATCCTGTTCAGCGATGCACAGGCGAAGAACTTCGTCCAGCCCATGATCGAGAACTGGGACACCTACATCCGTGTCCGCGACAAGGCCTTGAATGGATCGGCGGGTACCACCGATGCGGCCTATGCCGACGCGATGCAGACCGATCCGCAGAAGATCGAAGGCGCCAAGATCGCCGTGGACAACCTGTCCAAGGCGTTCGGTGCGGCGCTGCTGCCCGCGGTGGGCGAGGCCGCGGTCAAGCTGACCGAGCTGTTGAACGGGGTTACCTCGTTCGTGCAGGAAAACCCGAAGCTGATCGCCAACACCACGCAGATCGTGGTCGGCATGCTGGGCATGCGCGCGGCGGTACTCGGCGCTCGCTATGCCTGGACCTTCCTGCAGGGCCCGATCCTGGGCGTGCAGAAGGCCATCCAGCTGTTCCGTGGCGGCAGCCTGCTGGCACAGCTGGGGCGCTTTGGGCCGATGGCCATGCGCCTGGCATCGGGTTTCCGCATCGTCGCAACTGCCATTGGTGCCATCGGCGGTGGCCCCATCGCCGTTGCCGTCGCCGCCATCACCGCCGGCGCCCTGCTGGTGCGCAAGTACTGGGAACCGATCAAGGCATTCCTGGGCGGCGTCTGGGAAGGCCTGAGCGGTGCAGGCACCGCAGCGATGGGTGAACTGATGCGCGCGGTTGAACCACTGCGCCCCGCCTGGGAAGTCATGAGCGGGCTGATCGGCCAGGCCTGGGACTGGCTGTCGAAGATGCTGGAACCGGCGCAGTACACCGGCAATGAATTGTCACGCGTCGCCCAGATCGGCTCGCTGGTGGGTGAGACGCTGCTGACCAACTTCCGGCTGGTGATCCAGGTCATCGGCGGCGTGGTGGGGGCGGTGGTGTGGCTGGGCGAGATGCTCGGCACCGTCGCCGGCTTCATCAACGAAACCCTTGGCAACATCTGGGAGTCGATCAGCCAGAAGGCGACCGCAGCGTTCGACCGCATCCTGGAAAAGCTCAAGCCAGTCATCGAAGGCGTCGGCTGGTTCATGGACAAGCTTGGTGGTGGCGTAGGGGCTGCCAACGACAAAGCGCTGGAGGTCGCCGAGGGCGGGCTGCAGACCGCAGTGGGCGCCGCCAACATCTACAGCGGCATGAAGGCGCGCGGCGGTGGTGGCATCGGCGACATGGCGCGCGTGGCGTACGCGGTCGGCACCAACGACAACGATGGCCTGAACCGCCGCATGGCCGAGCTGAGCGGCGCGCAGGGACGCCGTGCGCCGGACATGCCCTCGCCCACGATGCGCGCACCGACCACCGTGCAGCAGCAACAGACCAACAACATCACCATCCACCAGCAGCCAGGCGAATCCAGCGAGGCGGTGGCGCGCCGCACGGCCGACGAGCTGCAGCGTCGCAACGCGGTTGCCGCCCGTGGTGGCCTGGCAGACAGGAACTGAGCATGAAACGCGAATTCGTAACCGGCACTGTGGACAAGCTGCTGTCGCAGTTCAAAGCCAATGACTCCGGCAACGCCCCGGTCCTGCTGATGCTGGGCGGCTTCAAGTTCAGCCTCAACACCGCGGTCTTCCGGGAGATCCAGCAATCCAACGAGTATCGCTGGCAGGCGCAGGACCGCATCGGCCAGATGGCGGCCCTGCAGTACACCGGACCGGGCTCAGCCAGCATGACCCTGCCGGGCGTCATCTACTACCAGTTCCGCGGCGCCGGCAACGAGCTCTCACAGCTGCGCAAGCTGGCCGCGCAGGGCACGCCTCATCGACTGCTGACCGGCAAAGGCGGCAACCTGGGCCTGTGGGTCATCGAGAAGATCGATGCCACCGCCAGCGAGTTCACCGCCGACAGCGCGATCCTGAAACAGGAATTCACCCTTTCACTGCGGAAGCACAGCAATGGCACGAACGTATAGCACCCGCGACGGCGACGTCGTAGACCGTATCGCGTACGCGCATTATGGCGAGCAGTCACCGGCCATCCTGCGCGCGGTGTTCGATGCCAACCCGGGCCTGGCCGCACGCGGCCCGGTACTGCCTGCCGGCGTAGCGATCACCCTGCCGGAGGTGCAGCGCCCGGCCAGCGAGCGCAAGGGAGTCGCCCTGTGGGATTGAACATCACACCGGCCTTCCGCGTGGTGGCCAACAGCCAGGACATCACCGACAAGATCATGGCGCGCTTCAAGTCGCTGCGCATCACCGACGAGACCGGCAACACGTCCGACACGCTGGAACTGCAGCTGGCCGACCACGATCCGTCCGATCCGATCCAGCTGCCACCGGTTGGCGCGGAACTGGAGGCCTTCATCGGCTATGACGGCGAAGTGCGGCGCGTAGGCCTGTACATCTGCGACGAGGTGGAGATCTCCGGCTTTCCCGGCAGCATGACGCTGCGCGCCCGGGCGGCACCGTTCGAGACCAGCAAGGGGGGCAAGAGCGACCTGCAGACGCAGAAGACACGCACCTGGAAGAAGGGCACCACGATCGGCGACATGGTGCGACGCATGGCCGGCGAGCATGGGCTGAACGCAGCGGTGAGCGCATCGCTGGCGTCCATCGTGCTGCCGCTGACGGTGCAGTCGCAGGAGTCGGACATGAACCTGCTGCTGCGCCTGGCCAAACAGCACGATGCCATCGCCAAGCCCGGAGGCGGGCGCCTGGTGTTCGTGAAGCGGGGCGAATCCACCAGCGCCAGCGGCGAGCGCATTCCCGATGTCACCCTCACCCCGGCCGATGGCAGCGACTACCGGGTAAGCCTTGCCGCACGCGAAGATGCCGGTACCACCATTGCGTACTACCGCGACGTGCGCAGTGCCAAGCGCCAGGAAGTGAAGGTCGGCAGCGGTGAACCGATCATGCGCCTGCGCATGGCCTATGCCGACCGGGAGAGCGCAGAAGCGGCGGCGCGCGCCAAGCATCGCGAACAGGCACGGCAGACGCGGACGCTCAGCTACACCCTGCCCGGCCGCGAAACACTGATGGCCGAAGCCACCGTGGTGATGCAGGGGTTCCGCGAGGGCGTGGATGGCCAGTGGCTGGTCAAGCGTGCCGAGCACAGCATCGGCAGCGAGGGCTTTATCACCCGCATCGAATGCGAACAACCCAACAGCGCCGACGCAGTGAAAGCGGCCAGCAATGCTCCGGCCAGCGAAGGCGAACAGGTCGGCAGCGAAGTGTAGATTCACGCCATGCGTGGTGCTTTCCGCGCATCAACTCACGTACTGCGCCACGCCATTGCCGAACGACCAGTTCTCCTTCTTTACTTCAACAAGATTGATGAACACATCCTCGCGGCGGATGCCCACCGCCGCGTGCAGTCCATCGGCGATGCCGGCGTACAACGCCTTCTTCTGCTCCAGCGTACGCCCTTCGTTCCAGGTGATCTGGATGCAGATGAAATCGTCGGTGCGGTCCACCCCCAGATAGCCGGGGTCGTAGATCAGCGTGCCGGCGTCGTGCTGCTGGAAGATCTGGAAGCGGTCGTTCTCCGGCACGCCCACCGCGCGCATGGCCTGGTAGATGGCTTCGCCGACACGTTGCAGGTAGTCGGCGGATTTACCTTTGCGAAGATCGATGCGGGCGAGCGGCATGGTGGCACTCCAGGGAATGGGGGCACGGCACTGCCTCGAGAGTACGCCGGCCGTGAACCACGGAACAGCGCATGGATGGAATCCTGTGCCCGCATCGGTGAAGTGCGTCCCCCGAGCGCTTCGCGCGGTTGAGGGAGCCGGTGAGTCGCGCTTCCAACGATGCCGGAAAGCCGCGCTGATGGTCAGGCAACAAAAAAGCCCCCATTTCTGGAGGCTTCTTTCGTTCTGCAACATGGTGGGCGGTACAGGGATCGAACCTGTGACCCTTGCCGTGTGAAGGCAATGCTCTACCGCTGAGCTAACCGCCCGGTGTGTTGCTGAGCCGCTCATTATAGGGGCTTTTCAGAGGCCGTCAACACTTTTTCACATTCGTGTTCACGGGCGTTTCGAGGCATGCAGCCGCATGGCCCGGCGCTACCTCACATCGTGTGGGTCGGCTTGTCCGAACCGGTCAGGCCGGCCAGCAGGGTCTCGATCTTGTGGCGTACGCCCTCGCCTTCTGCACCGTCGGCCAGCTGCACGCCGATGCCGGCGGTACGGTTGCCCTGCGCGCCGGCCGGGGTCACCCAGATCACCTTGCCGGCCACCGGCAGGCGCTCGCTGGAATCGGGCAGCGTCAGCAGCAGGAACACCTCGTCACCGAGGAAGTAACGCTTGGGCGTGGGCACGAAGATGCCGCCGTTCTTCACGAACGGCATGTACGCGCTGTACAGCGCGGCTTTGTCCTTCACGGCCAGGGACAGGATGCCCTGGCGGGCGTTGCTGGCACTCATCGATTTCCCCTTGCGGCAGGCCGCTCGTTCACCTTGTTCCAGGCCAGCAGCAACTCGACCACCGCAAGGTCTGCACGCACCGTGGTGCGCAGCAGGTCGCGGGTGCGGTTGGCCGCATCGAACCAGGCTGCAAGCTTGTGCAATCGCTCCGGCGTGGTCAAGGCATCGGTGCTGGCCTGGGCCAGCGCCAGGTCGGCGGCAAAGCGCAGGCGCAGCGCCGCGTTGTCGTCACCACACCACTTCTGCGCCAGCTCCACCGCGCCGGTCTTGCCGGCGGCCAGCTGTTCCAGATCTCGACCGACTTCGCGGCGCAGGCTCAGGCCGTCTTCGCGCAGCCAGTTGTCGGCCTGGCCGGGATGGCCGCGGGCGGCCTCCAGCGCTTCGCGCGCCGATGCTTCGCCGTGGCCCTGCTGCTGCAGCCAGGCCAGCGCTTCGTGCTGCGGCGGCAGCTTGAACTCCAGGCGTTGGCAGCGGCTGCGGATGGTCTGCGGCAGGCGTGCCGGGTCGCTGCTGATCAGCCACAGGTAGCGGCCGGGCTGCGGCTCTTCCAGCGTCTTCAGCAGCGCGTTGGCCGCCGAGCGGTTGATCGCATCGGCCGGGTCGACGATCACCACCTGCGCCACGCCGTACTGCGGGGTCAGCGCCAGCTTGTCGGTGATCTCGCGCACCTGCTCGATGACGATCTCGGTACGCAGCTTGTCGCCGCTCTTGTTCGGAATGAAGCTGACCAGCTGCAGGTCCGGATGGGTACCGGCGGCGATCAGCTGGCGCGTGCGCGTGGCGTGCGCGGCATCCCCGCGCGCCAGCACGTGGTCAGCCAACGCCAACGCCACCTCACGCTTGCCCAGCCCGGCCGGCCCGCAGATCAGCAGGCCATGGCCGAGGCGACCCGCATCGAGCGCGGCCACGGTCTGGTCGAACGCGCGCTGCTGCCAGGGCGAAAACGTGCTCATGCGCCCTCCCCGTCCTGCAGCCAGCGCTCGACAAGCGCAACTACATCAGCGGCGACGCGCGCCTGTACCTGGCCGGCGTCGATCAACGCGAAGCGCTGCGGATCCCGCTGCGCACGGCTGCGGAACACTTCGCGCACGCGCTGGAAGAAATCATCCTGTTCGCTCTCGATGCGGTCCGGCCACAGATCACGGCCATTGGCGCGTGCCCGGCCGACGGCCACGTCCACGTCCAGCAGCAGGGTCAGGCCCGGCAGCAGGCCCACCGCGCGGCGCTCCAGATCGGCAATCCACTGCGGGTCGAGGCCACGGCCACCGCCCTGGTAGGCATAGCTGGAATCGGTGAAACGATCGCTCAGCACATAGGCACCGCGCTGCAGCGCCGGCTGGATCACCTGGCGCACATGCTGCGCGCGCGCGGCGAACACCAGCAACAGCTCGGCTTCGGCGCTGAGCGGTTCGGCGGCGATCTCGGCATCGGGCTTCAGCACCAGGCCGCGGATGCGCTCGGCCAGCGGCGTACCGCCCGGCTCGCGGGTCAGTACCACCTCATGACCGTGGCTGCGCAGGCAGTCTCGGATGGCATTGATGGCGGTGGTCTTGCCCGCGCCCTCGCCGCCTTCCAGGCTGACGAAACGCGGGTGGCGAAGCAGCGCGGGACTCATTGCGCCGGGGTCTCCTGGGTACGTTGCTGGCGCAGCTGCTGCAGGTAGCGGGCGACTGCGGCGTTGTGCTGGTCCAGGCTGGGCGAGAACACGTGCGCGCCGCTGCCATCGCCCACCGCGACGAAGTACAGCGCGTCGCCCGCCGCGGGTTGCGCGGCCGCCATCAGCGCGTCGCGGCTGGGCATCGCGATCGGGGTCGGGGTCAGGCCGGCACGGGTATAGGTGTTGTACGGCGTATCGGTGGTCAGGTCGCGGCGGCGGATGTTGCCGTCATACGCGGCACCGAGGCCGTAGATCACGGTCGGGTCGGTCTGCAGGCGCATGCCGATCTTCAGGCGGCGCATGAACACGCCGGCAATCTGCGGGCGTTCGCTGGCCAGCGCGGTTTCCTTCTCGATGATCGAGGCCATCGTCAACAGCTCGTAGGGCGTGTTGATCGGCAGGTCCGGCGCGCGGCTTTCCCAGGCCTCGTCCAGCGCCTTTTCCATTGCGGCATGGGCGCGCTTGAGCACGTCCAGATCGCTGTCGCCACGCTGGTAGACATAGGTCTCCGGCAGGAAGCGGCCTTCCGGATGCTGGCCACCAAAACCGAGACGCTGCATCAGCGCGGCGTCATCGAGATTGTCGGTGGTGTGCAGCAGCGGCTCGGCGCGCTTGAGCGCGGCACGCAGCTGGCGGATGTTCCAACCCTCCACGATGGTGACGCGGTGCTGCAGCACCTTGCCGGCACGCATGCGCAGCAGCAGCTCGCGCGGGGTCAGGTCGCCACTGAGCGCGTACTCGCCCACCTTCAGCTTGCCGGCGGCATCAAGCTGACGCGCCAGCAGCTGCCACTGGGTGTCCTGGCCCTCGTCCACGCCGGCATCGCGCAGCTTGCGCAGCACGCTGTTCATGCCATCGCCGCTGGCGATGACCATGCTCTCGGCAGTCGGGGTGATCGGGGCATCGGCGAAACGCGTCTGCTGGTAGAAGAACCACGCGCCCACGCCGGCCACGACGGCGCCCAGCACCACCACCAGCGTTACCACGAACAGACACCCGCGCTTGGCTCCCGCCATGGACTACCTCTGAACTCGATTCCGTCGTGCAGGATACCGTGCCGGTGGATTGGGGTCATGACCGGGGCCACGCAGCCGTGCCGACCAACGGTCGGCACCCACCGGAACAACGGCACCCGCCGGTACCGGTAGTGCCGGCCGCTGGCCGGCAATCGCGTGGACCGCGGATGAATGAGGTTGCCGGCCAGCGGCCGGCACTACCCCTGCTGGCCCAGTGCGCGCAGCAGGCCGCGGGCCTTGGCGCGGGTCTCGTCCAGCTCCTTGTCCGGGTCCGAATCGACCACGATGCCGGCGCCGGTGCGGAAGCTCACCTCGTGGCCATCCACTTCGGCGGTACGGATCAGGATGTTCAGGTCCAGGTCGCCATCGCGGTTCAGCCAGCCGAACGCGCCGGTATAGGCGCCGCGCGGCACCTGCTCCAGCTCGCTGATGATCTGCATGCAGCGCACCTTCGGGCAGCCGGTGATGGTGCCACCCGGGAACGTGGCGGCGATCACCTCGCCGGGCGTGACCTCCGGGCGCAGATGGCCGCTGACGTTGCTGACGATGTGGTGCACGTGCGCGTAGCTCTCCACGGTCATCAGCTCATCGACCACCACGGTGCCCGGCAGGCAGATGCGGCCCAGGTCGTTGCGCTCCAGGTCGATCAGCATCACGTGCTCGGCGCGCTCCTTGGGGTGACCGACCAGTTCCTGGATGCGCGCGGCATCGTCGTCGCCTTCGAAGCGTGGACGGGTACCGGCAATCGGACGGGTCTGCGCATGGCCGGCGTGCACCGACACCAGCCGCTCCGGCGAGGAACTGACCACATGGCGGCCGTGCGCGCTGAACAGGCCGGCAAACGGCGCCGGGTTGGCACGACGCAGCTGTGCGTACAGCGCCTGCGGGCTGACCGGCGCAGCGAACTGCGCGTTCCAGCGCCGCGACAGGTTCACCTGGAACACGTCGCCGGCGCGCAGATACTCGATCACCCGGCGCACGCCATCGGTGAAACGCTGCGGCGCGTCCTCGCCGACCGCCTGCGGTGGCTGCCAGCCCTGCCCGGCTTCGGGCAGCGCGGCCGAGGCCAGTGCCACCAGCGCATCCAGCAATGCCTGCTCGCCGGCTTCGGCAATGACGAAGCTGGCCTCGTTGTGGTGGTCGTGCAGCACCGCGGCCGGGCAGCGCAGCGCCAGCGCGGTCGGGCGGCCATCCCCGCGAGCACGCGCCGGCAGCACCGGTTCGATCTGGCTGGCCACTTCGTAATCGAGCATCAACGCCCAGCCGCCGCGGAACGGCAGGCTGTGGCTGCCGTCATGCGACAGGCGCTCATGCTGCCAGGCGCGATCCAGTGCCTGCAGGAACGTGCCGGGCTGCACCAGGTCGTGCTGGTCGCGCACCTGGCCGTCGGCATCCAGCCGCAGGCCATCGCCCTGCGCGACCAGCAGCAGGCTCCAGCGGCCCTGGGCGGTGCCCGAGGCGGTGGATTCCATCAGCAGCGGGAAACGCGCCGGGTCGTGCTGCTGCAGGGCCAGCAGATCGATCGGGTGCGGCAGCGGGTGGATCAGCGGTGCGTGGGTCATGGCAGCCAGTTCGGGAGTTCAGATGCACGGAAGCCGCCTTGCGGCGGCTCCGTGGTGCACGGCGTTGATCCGTTTGTCGGATTGCCGATGGGTAGAGTCGACTGTCAGTCGACTGCTTTCCCATCAACGATCACCGCGGCGGATCGAAAGGCAGTCGACTGACAGTCGACTCTACCAATGCGACGTCGAGCGTGGCGCGACGTCGCAACACCACTCAGACGCGCTTGAAGATCAGCGTGCCGTTGGTGCCGCCGAAGCCGAAGCCATTGGACATCACCACATCCACCTTGGCCTGGCGTGCTTCGTTGGGCACGTAGTCCAGGTCGCAACCTTCGCCCGGCTGCTGCAGGTTGATGGTCGGCGGAATGACGTTGTCCTGCAGCGCCATCACCGAGAAGATCGCTTCCACGCCGCCGGCGGCACCCAGCAGGTGGCCGGTCATCGACTTGGTGGAGCTGACCATCATCTTGTAGGCGTGGTCGCCGAAGGCGGTCTTCATCGCCATGGTCTCGCCCAGGTCGCCCAGCGGCGTGGAGGTGCCGTGCGCGTTGAGGTAACCCACCTGTTCCGGGGTCACGCCGGCGTCCTTCATGGCCATGACCATGCAGCGCGCGGCGCCTTCGCCGTTCTCGCTCGGGGCGGTCATGTGGTACGCGTCGGAGCTGGCGCCGAAGCCGGCCAGTTCGCAGTAGATCTTCGCGCCACGTGCCTTGGCGTGCTCGTACTCTTCCAGGATCAGGATGCCGGCGCCGTCGCCCAGCACGAAGCCGTCACGATCCTTGTCCCACGGGCGCGAGGCCTGTTCCGGGGCGTCGTTGCGGGTGCTCATGGCCTTCATCGCGCAGAAGCCGCCCAGCGCGGTCGGCGAGGAGCCACGCTCCGCACCACCGACCACCATCACGTCGGCATCGCCGTACTGGATCATGCGCATCGCGGTACCGATCGAATGGTTCGAGGTCGCGCACGCCGAAACCGCCGAGAACGACGGACCCTTCAGGCCGGTGATGATGCTCAGCTGGCCCGGCAGCATGTTGATGATGGTCTTCGGTACGTAGAAGGGCGAGATCTTCTTGCCCTCGTGGAACTCGATGGTCTGCTCTTCGATGCCGAGCAGGCCGCCGATGCCGGCGCCGACGATGGCGCCGATGCGCTCGGCATTGGCGTCGGTGATCTCCAGGCCCGAATCATGCAGGGCCATGAACGAGGCACCGAGGCCGTAATGGATGAACGGGTCCATCTTCTTGGCATCCTTGCCGCTGACCCGGAACTTGCCGAACAGTTCATTGTCGGCGGTGATGTCGAATCCCTTGACCTCACCTGCAATCTTGGTGGTGAACCGATCCACGTAGGCATCAGCAACGTTGGTCAGCGGACCGATGCCCGAACGACCGTGGGTGATGCCTTCCCAGCTGCTGGCCAGATCATTGCCCAACGGCGAGACGATACCCAGGCCGGTTACGACGACGCGACGCTTCATTGCTGTTTCTCCTGACCCGGATGATTTCTACGGGTAACTCGGTTTGCTTCGATGTGATGCCCAAACACACGGGGCCGCAACAGCGGCCCCATGGGGTGCGGTGCGCGGCAAGGAAATACCTGCACGCGCACTGCCGTCTGACATCAGGCCTTGACGTGGGCCTTGACGTAGTCGATGGCGGCCTGCACGGTGCTGATCTTCTCGGCTTCTTCGTCCGGGATCTCGCACTCGAATTCTTCTTCCAGGGCCATCACCAGCTCGACGGTGTCCAGCGAGTCAGCGCCCAGGTCATCGACGAACGATGCGCTGTTGGTGACTTCTTCTTCCTTGACGCCAAGCTGTTCGACGACGATTTTCTTGACGCGTTCTTCGATGGTGCTCATGGGATCTCGCTCCAGATGGAGTTGTGGTTCAAAAGTGGTCGCCATCAAAGGCGATGGCCGTGGGATAGTGTAGTGGAAACCGGCGCGGCCTTGCATCGCAGCAAAAACCTCAGCAGATCAACCACTTGCGGCGCAATCCCTGCGCCCCTTGCTTACGGCATGTACATGCCACCGTTCACATGGAGGGTTTCGCCGGTGATGTAACCGGCAGCCGGGCTGGCCAGGAAGGCCACCGCATGGGCGATGTCCTCCGGCGAACCCAGGCGTTCGAGGGCGATGTCGTTGATCAGCGCGGCGCGCGCTTCTTCCGGCAACGCCTTGGTCATGTCGGTGTCGATGAAGCCGGGAGCAACCACATTGACGGTGACACCGCGCGAACCGATTTCCTTGGCCAGCGACTTGCTGAAGCCGATGATGCCGGCCTTGGCGGCCGCGTAGTTGGCCTGGCCGGCATTGCCGGTCACGCCCACCACCGATGCGATGTTGATGATGCGGCCCTTGCGTGCCTTCATCATGCCGCGCATCACCGCCTTGCTGGTGCGGAACACGCTGGTCAGGTTGGTGTCGATGATCGACGCCCAATCCTCGTCCTTCATGCGCATCAGCAGGTTGTCGCGGGTGATGCCGGCATTGTTGACCAGGATCGAGATCGGGCCGAACTCCTTGGCGATGCCGTCCAGCACGCTGTCCAGCGCGGCAGCGTCGGTCACGTTCAGTGCACGGCCGTGGCCGCCGTGGGCGGCCAGGCGCTCACCGATCGCGGCAGCGCCGGATTCGGTGGTGGCGGTGCCGATGACGGTGGCGCCCTGGGCGGCCAGCAGATCGGCGATGGCGGCACCAATGCCACGGCTGGCGCCGGTGACCAGTGCGATTTCACCCTGCAGGGGCTTGCTCATGGTGTTTTCCTCAGGCTGGGGCGGCCGCCGTACCCGTACCGCGTGCAGCGGCCACCGGTACGGTCGGCAGGAACAGGGGGAGTCAGGCCGACCATGCCTCGCGGGCGGCTTCGAAGTCGCCCGGGGTGGCCAGTGAACGGCCGTCGATGGCCTTGTCGATGCGTTTGACCAGGCCGGTCAGCACCTTGCCCGGGCCGCACTCGGCGATCCGGGTGATGCCACGGCCGGCCAGCGCCTGCACGCATCCGGTCCACTGCACCGGCTGGTACAGCTGCTGGACCAGCGCGGTACGGATCGCGTCGATACCGTCATGCACCTGGGCATCCACGTTCTGCACCACCGGCAGCTGCGGCGCCTGCCAGGACAGGCCGGCCATCACTTCGGCGAGGCGGTTGGCGGCTTCGCGCATCAGCGGGGTGTGCGAGGGCACGCTCACGGCCAGCTTGACGGCCTTGCGCACGCCCTTCCCGGCCAGCAGCGCCAGCGCGCGGTCAACCGCATCTGCGTCGCCGCCGATCACGATCTGGCCCGGCGAATTGAAGTTGGCCGGCACCACCACCTGGCTGCCCGCGGCTTCGGCGCAGACGTCCAGCACCAGCTGGTCTTCAGCGCCGAGCACGGCGGCCATGGCGCCGACACCGGCCGGTGCGGCTTCCTGCATCAGCTGGCCGCGCAGGCGCACCAGGTGCGCACCGTCATGCAGGCTCAGCGCGCCAGCGGCGACCAGGGCGGTGTACTCGCCCAGGCTGTGGCCGGCCAGCACCGACGGGCGCGGACCGCCCAAGGCGTTCCAGGCACGCCACACGCCGATGCTCGCGGCCAGCAGGGCCGGCTGGGTGTATTCGGTACGGTTGAGCATTTCCTCCGGGCCACCCTGGGACAGCGCCCACAGGTCGACGCCGGCACCATCGGATGCTTCGGTGAAGGCTTCACGCACCTGCGGGTGCAGTTCGGCCAGCTCGGCCACCATGCCCACAGACTGCGAGCCCTGGCCGGGGAAGACAAAAGCGAGGGTGGATACGGTCACGCGGTCATCCGCTTGTTGCAATCGAAGCGGGCCATGATAAGGGCGAATCCGCTGTGTCGTCTGTACGTGCGCGTATGCAGGCGTATGGAGCGCCGCCGCGGGACAACCCGGCATCCGGTGCGGTGCCCCGCCCTGGTAGAGTCGACTGTCAGTCGACTGCGCTTCGATCAGCCGCTGAAAACCCGCGCTGCGCGCGGAAGTCGACTGACAGTCGACTCTACCGCAGCGCCAACCTGCCAGCAGCGCGAACCTGCCATCAGCAGAACAGCTGCAGCACGTCCAGGTCGCCGTCGGCGAGGAAGTCCACGCACAGGCCCACCAGCATCAGTACGCCCGCCGTGCTGGCGCCATGGGCGATGAAGATCGAATGTGCCAGCGCGCGCGCTGAACGGCCCAGCCTCATGCAGACCCGGGCCAGGCTGCGCAGGCGGCCGCTGACCGCGTGCACGTGTTCACGCACCGGCGCCTGGGCCTCGCCCATCGCCTCGGCCATCATCGCCTGCAGCTGCTCGGGGCGGTCGGCGTAGTACTTGGCCACGCCGTAACCGAACATCAGCCAGTCGCGGGCCTGCGCTTCGGACAGATCCATCACTTCCAGCGGATCTTCCTCGAAGTCGATGAAGCCCACCTTCTGCCCATCCCAGGTGAGGTTGCGCGGCAGCGGCTGGCCGAAATAGGCGCCGCGCGCATGCGCTTCGGCGATGGCCTGCATGGCCGCCATCACCAGCCGGTCGCGGCCGGCCTCGTCGGCCTGGCGCAGGCAGGTGTTGAACGAGCTGCCGTTGTCACCGATCACCAGCGCGGCGTGGCCGCTGCCCAGCACTTCGGGCACGTTCACGCCCTGCGCCTGCAGTTCTCCCAGGCGACGGGCTTCGGTTTCTCGCGCGGCATCACCACCACGGTGCGGCGGTGGTCGCGGGGCGTCCAGATGGAAACGACGGGCAACGAAATTGAGCAGGCCCAGGGCCACTGCGCGGCTTCCCTTGCCGTACTGCTTCAGCCAGGCGCGCTGCCCTTCGATGACGATGGGCTCAACCATGACGTGTACTCCTTTAAACGCGTTACGGCCCCAGAGGGGCCGTAACGACAAAACTTCACATTGTCGTAACTTGCACTATCAATAGCGCAGCAGGGCCGAACCCCACGTGAAGCCACCGCCGAAGGCTTCCAGCAGCAGCAGCTGGCCGCGCTCGACGCGGCCCGAACGCACCGCAGCGTCCAGCGCCAGCGGCACCGAGCCGGACGAGGTATTGCCGTGCTTGTCGACAGTCACCACCACCTGGTCCATCGACATGTCCAGGCGCTTGGCGGTGGCTTCGATGATGCGCAGGTTGGCCTGGTGCGGAATCAGCCAATCCAGGTCGGACTTGTCCAGGCCATTGGCAGCCAGGGTCTCGTCCACGACCGAGTCCAGCGCCTTGACGGCGTACTTGAACACGTCGTTGCCCTTCATGTTGATGGTGCCACCACCGTTGGCGCCGTCCTTGAAGCCGGTCGAGACGCCCACCGGGTTCCACAGCAGCTCCTTCTTGCTGCCGTCGGCATGCAGGTGGGTACTGAGGATGCCGGTTTCTTCGTCGGCCTTGAGCACGACGGCGCCGGCGCCATCGCCGAACAGCACGCAGGTGGTGCGATCGTTCCAGTCGACCATGCGGGTCAGCGTTTCGGTGCCGATCACCAGCACGTGCCTGCAGTCGCCGGAACGGATGAACTTGTCGGCCACGCCCAGCGCGAACACGAAGCCCGAGCAGGCGGCGTTGACGTCAAAGGCAGGGCACCCCGCAACACCGAGCTTGGCCTGGATCAGGCACGCGGTGGAGGGGAAAATGAGGTCAGGCGTGGTCGTACCGACCACGATCATGTCGAGCTGCGAAGCGTCGATACCGGCCGCTTCAAGTGCGCGCAACGCGGCCTGGTAGCCGAGGTCGCTGGTGGTTTCGCCTTCGGCCGCGATGTGCCGTTCACGAATTCCGGTGCGCGACTGGATCCACTCATCCGAGGTTTCGACCATTTTTTCCAGGTCGGCGTTGGTCAGGACTTTTTCCGGCAAATAGCTACCGGTGCCCGCGATCCTCGAATAGATCCGCTTGCTCATCATGTTTCCTGTTGCGCGGGCCGCCGATCACCGGCACGCCCGGGAAAGAAGGCAAAGGCCGCTGCCCGGGGGCAGCGGCCTTCCCGGCACATCAATCTTCTTCGACGGCCGAGGTCTTGGTCTGGATGACCTTCTTGCCGCGGTAGAAACCGTCGGCAGTGATGTGGTGACGCAGGTGCACTTCGCCGGTGGTCGGGTCGGTCGACAGCTGCTTGGCGCTCAGGGCGTCATGCGAACGGCGCTGGCCGCGGCGGGACGGGGTAACACGGGATTTCTGCACAGCCATGGGATTGCTCCAAACTCGGTTCGTTTTGCTTCGTCGTATCGTCGCGCAGGACGCCAGCGCCCAGCACACTTTCGCTTTCGCCGCAGCCGCCGACGACAATCCGGCTGCTATTGTTTCTTCAATGCCGCCAATGCCGCGAACGGATTGGCCTTCTTTGCTTCTTCTTCGCTCGGCGCCCAGTCCTTGTCGACTGCTTCACCGTCGGGCGACAGCGGAACCACCGGCACCGCCAGCACCAACTCGTCCTCGACCAGGTCCAGCGGACGCAGCTGGCCGTCTTCCGGCACCAGCAACGCCTCGTACTCCTCCGGCAGGGACGATTCCTCGTCCTCGTCGCGGATCAGGCCAAGCCTCTGGGTCACCTTCACCGGCAACAGGAATCGCTGCATGCTGCGCTGACAGGTCAGCGGCAACGCGGTGTCGATGGTCAGTTCCACATAGGATACCCGCAGGACTTCGTCGCGACCGAATTCAAGCGAGTAGGAACACTCGCCGTCGGTATCTGCGACCAGCCCCTGCAGGCGGGTCAATTCAGCCAGGGAAACCTGGCCGTCGAAGCGCCTTCGCGCTACGACCATCCGCCAAGCATCCAGCGATTCGGGCACGTTCGCGGACATAAGCCGCTGAATACTAAGGATCGGGGGGGCTGCTGTCAAATGCCCGCCATACAGCACTTGCTGCTGGCGCTGCGCACAGGCCAGACTGCCGCACCCTGCCCCGGTATTCTCGCATGTCACTGGTCCTGGCCTCCACCTCCCGCTACCGCCGCGAGTTGCTGCAGCGGCTGGGCCTGCCCTTTGACTGCGCGCGCCCGGAGGTGGATGAAACCCCGTTGAACGGTGAGACGCCGCTGGCCCTTGCAACGCGCCTTGCCACGGCCAAGGCAACCGAAGTCGCCGCCCGCCACCCCGGCGCCTGGGTGATCGGCTCGGACCAGGTGGCGGACCTGAACGGGCGGCCGCTGGGTAAACCGGGCACGGCCGGGGCGGCCTGCGCGCAGCTGGCGGCGATGTCCGGGCAGACAGTACGCTTCCATACCGCCATCAGTCTCACGCGAGACGGAGAATCATTCAGTGCCGTGGATCTGACCGAGGTCCGTTTCCGCGCGCTGGGCCAGGAGGAGATCGCACGCTACGTGGCCACCGAACAGCCGCTGGACTGTGCCGGCAGCTTCAAGTGCGAGGGCCTGGGCATCAGCCTGTTCGAAGCGATCGACAACCGCGACCCGACCGCGCTGATCGGCCTGCCGCTGATCGCGCTGTGCGGGTTGCTGCGCCAGGCACGGTTCGCGGTGCCCTGAAGGCGACACACTGATTGCCGGCACCGATCGCGGAAACAGGCCGGACATGGGCCGGGTAGGACCTGAGCCGGGTAGCGTCGACTGTCAGTCGACCATCGCGCGCAGCGCGGGGTTTTGCCGGCGGCTGGAAGAGCAGTCGACTAACAGTCGACTCTACCAACGTGGAGCCCCCGACCAACCTGGAGCACCCGACCAACCTGGAGCACCCGACCAACCTGGAGCACGCAACCAACCTGGCGCGCGACCACCTGGACCGCGCTCCGCCTCAGCGCCCGCGAACCTCGAACGGCTGCTCCTGCCATTCCTCCACGCTGCCATCGCGACCGTGCAGGCGCAGGCCCAGCCAATGCCGTCCCGGCGCCAGCGTGCTCGTGTCCAATGAAGCATCGAAGCCCACCGCAGGATGCTGCGGATCGGTGCTGTCCGGCCAGGTCTGGCGCACGTCGAATGCGCGGCCATAGCGCGCATCCCCCATCGAGCGGCCATCGACCAGCACCTCAACCCGTGCCAGGCCGACACCATCCTTGAACGCCCATCCCTTGATCGCCAGCGTGCCAGACACCTTTTCGCCGTTGGAAGGCGTATCCAGCCACGCCATTGCCGGAGTCACGCACGCCCCGGGCGCCTGCTGCGCCGGCAGCCGGAACAGCAGGAAACGCTGGAAGCCATGGTCACTGCTGACCACACGCGGCGCCGGCAACGGCCCCACCTGTCCGCAGATGGCGTGATAGCGCGCCAGCAGATCGCGGTAACGCTGGTCGCTGGGTGAAAGCACCAGCAGCATCGGCGTCGAGCGCTTGCCCTCATGCAGCAGTTCCCACTGCGCCAGCTGCGCGGTGCGCCCATGCTTGTCGTTGAGCGGATGCGGCAGCACTTCGATATCGCCATTGCCGAGCTGGAAGCCCAGCTCGGCGCCAACCTTGAAGTTCCCCGCCAGCACCCGCGTGCCCGCCGGCATCTGCTGCAACTCTTCGCGCACCGCCATCACCAACGGCTGCCAGCCAGCGAAATTGCGCGGGTAGTACTTGCTGCCTGCCAGCTGCTCGCGCAACGCAGGCGTGGAGGCCATCAGGTAATAGCCGAACGCCAGCACCATGCCTGCGCCCGCCAGCCACCAGCCGGTGCGCCGCAGCCAGCGTGGCCAGCCGTTGAGCACCACCGGCACCGCCACCAGCAGGGCCAGATAGCCCGGCAGCGGCCAATGGAAACTGATCCGCTCGACGTCGGTGAAGAAGCCCAGCAGGAAGATGCCCAGCGTGGATACGCCCCCGACCAGGCCGAAGTAGCGCCACTGCACGCGCGTGCCGCCGCCCCTGCGGGTACCGGCCAGCGCCACCTTCCACATCGCCATGCACAGGATCGGGGTGACCAGCATGGGCTGGATCACCAGGAACCACAGCCCGTTCCATTCGAACGTCCAGGGATGGCGCTCGACCACCTGGAACTTCAGGCCGGCGTCGTGGTTGTCCGCGTTCCATGCCAGCAACGGCAGCCACGCCAGCACGCCCACCGCCAGCGCGACCCATACGCGCGGATCGGCCAGCATGCGCCGCCCCTGCGGCAGCGCCAGCAACGCGATGAAGCCAACGCCGATGACACCGATGAAACGGTAGTGACTGAGCGCACCGATCGACAGGCCCAGCGCAAGCTTCATCGCCGACGATGCATCAACGTTGTGCAGCAGCCGCGCACCGGCGTGCAGGCAGATCACCGCGGCCAGTGCCATGGGCACATCCGGCACCGCCAGCAGGCCCAGCGTCGCCGACAACGGCATCAACAGCGTGAGGCTGCCCGCTTGCCAACCGGCCACATTGCCGAACCAGCGCGTGGCCGTGCGCACCACCAGCAACGGCAGCAGCGCGCCGATGGCCAGGAACGGCAGGCGCAACGCGAGCACATGGTGGCCACCGATCTCCACACCCAGGCGCGCCAACCACGCGGTCAGTCCGGGAAGGTCCGAATACGCAGCGGCCAGATGCTGGCCTTCCTGCCAATAGAACGCCTCGTCAACAAACAGTGGCAGCCGCGCAGCCACTACCAGCTTGGCCGCTGTGACCAGCGTCCATAACCAGAGAAATATTGTCCGCGCGCGCTGTTCGCCCTGCATTGCTCTATGGATAATCGAATGGATTCCAGACCTGAGACGATCATGCCAGCCTCGTCCCCCAATCCCAGCATGCTAACCGATCAACTGCGCCAGGCCCTGCGGGAGGCACAGGATCAGGTAAACGCACTGGTGCTGGGCAAGGTGCCAGAAGTCAGGCTGGCTTTCGTCGCCCTGCTTTCCGGTGGCCATCTGCTGATCGAGGATCTGCCCGGCCTGGGCAAGACCACGCTGGCGCATGCGTTGGCCAGCAGCCTGGGCCTCAGTTTCCAGCGCGTGCAGTTCACCTCCGACCTGCTGCCCGCCGATGTACTGGGCGTTTCGGTATACGAGGCCGGCAGCCGCCAGTTCCAGTTCCACCCGGGGCCGGTGTTCACCCACGTGCTGCTGGCCGATGAGATCAACCGTGCGCCGCCGCGCACGCAGAGCGCGCTGCTGGAGGCGATGGCCGAACAGCAGGTCACCCTGGATGGGCAGACCCATCCCCTGCCCGATCCGTTCTTCGTGATCGCCACGCAGAACCCGGTGGACCTGTCCGGTACCTTCCCGCTGCCGGATTCGCAGCTGGATCGTTTCCTGCTGCGCCTGGCGATGGGCTACCCCAGTGCGCAGGCCGAACGCGAACTGCTGCGTGGTACAGACCGCCGCGACCTGATCGCACGTGCCGTACCGAAGCTGGATGACACCCAGGTACGCGCGCTGCGTGAAGCCGTCAGCCAGGTCCATGCCAGCGATGCACTGGTCGACTACGTGCAGGCCCTGCTGACCCGCAGCCGCCAGCACGCCGGCGTGCGCGTGGGCCTGTCACCGCGTGCCGGCCTTGCGCTGCTGCGCGCGGCCAGGGCGCATGCACTTCTGCTGGGCCGCGGCCACGTGGTGCCCGAGGACGTGCAGACCCTGTTCGTGGCGGTGGCCGGTCATCGCCTCGTGGCCGAAGCCGAGTCCAGCTCGGGGCCGGCACTGGCACGGGCCATCCTGCAGACCGTTGCGGTGGATTGAGGGTGGCCACGCGCTGGGCACGACTGCAACTGCTGGCACGCCCGCGCAGGCCTGAAGCACTGCCGCAGCGCCTGGACCGCCATCGCATCTACGTGCTGCCCACCCGTTTCGGCCTGTTCGTCGCCGCGCTGCTGGCGGCAATGCTGCTGGGCGCACTGAACTACAACAACAACCCGGCGTTGCTGCTGGCCCTGCTGCTGGCGGCAGCGGCGATCGCCAGCGCCATCGCCGCGCACCTGCAGCTGTCCGGCGTACAGATCGACGCGATCTCCGCCGAGCCGGTTCCTGCCGGGCAACCACTGCGCCTGCGCGTGGACCTGTCACTGCGTGATCCGCGCGCACGCCACGGCCTGCACCTGCAGCTGGGTGACAGCGAAGCCTGGACCTCGCTGCCTGCACACGGCCGCGGTGAAGTGGAGCTGCACGTTCCCAGCGAACGCCGCGGCTGGCTGGAGCTCCCGCGCATCCGCCTCTCCACCACCCAGCCACTGGGCCTGGTGCGGGCATGGTCGTGGGTGTGGCCGGAACAACCGCTGCTGGTCTATCCGCAACCCGAGGCGCTGGCCCCTGCACTGCCGGAAAGCGGCAACGATCCGCTGCACACGCGCGCCCATGCCAGTGGCGAGGAACTGCATCAGCTACGGCCCTATCGTGCGGGCGATGCGCCACGCAGCATTTCGTGGAAGCACTCGGCACGCCGCGACAGCCTGCTGGTGCGCGAGTACGAAAAGCCGGTTGGCATCGAAGTCATCCTCGATTGGCGCACGCTGTCCCCGCTGGGCCATGAAGCACGCATCGCGCGTTTGGCGCGATGGGTCGACATGGCCGAGCGCGAAGGCCGCCGCTACACCCTGCTGCTGCCTGCACACCCGCCGTTCGGGCCAGGCCAGGGCGCCAGCCACCACCACCTGTGCCTGCGTGCACTGGCATTGATGCCGCATGACTGAGACCACGCCCGCGCTCGACCGCAATGCCCGCAACTGGACCCTGGCCAGCGCGGCGTTGGCGCTGTTGCCGTTGCTGCTGCAGTTGCCGCCCCTGCTGGCGGGCGTGATCGCGGCCGCAGCGCTCGTGACTGCGGTCCTGTCGTGGCGGAAGGTGCTGCCCATGCCGGTGCGCCTGCTGCTGGTGCTGGCCATGCTCGGTGCCATCGCCTGGCAGATGGGGATGGTCCGACCTGGGCGCGATACCGGTTGCGCCCTGCTGGCAGCGATGCTGGCGATCAAGTCCAGCGAACTGCGCAGCCGGCGCGATGCCCGCAGCCTGCTCGGGTTCGCGCTGTTTTCCCCGTTTGCGGCGTTCCTGCTCGACCAAGGACCACTGACCACGGTGTTGGCCGCACTGGCGGGGATCAGCGCGCTGCTCGCCCTGCAACGGCTGGCCGGGGATGAAGGCCACGCCGCGCCGCTGCCCTTGCGAGGGCAGCTGCGCGGCGTTGGCCGCCTGCTGGCGATCGGCCTGCCGCTGGCATTGGCCTGCTTCTGGCTGTTCCCGCGCCTGGCCACGCCACTGTGGGGTGTTCCCGAGCGCGCCGTGGGTACGCCGGGGTTGTCCGACAGCATGGAGCCCGGCCAGTGGCTGGACCTGATGGCCGACGATGCCCCGGCGCTGCGCGTGCAGTTCTTCGGCGCGGTACCCGAGCCGATGCAACGCTACTGGCGAGGACCGGTACTGACCGCCTTCGATGGCCGGCGCTGGACACGTGACCGCGCCAGCGAGCGACGGCCGGCGGCCGTGGTCGAGGCCGGCACGCAGGGCTGGGACTACCAGATCGACTACGAACCCACCGACCGCCGCCAGCTGGTGGCACTGGACCTGCCCAGCCGCGCGCCTGCAGGCAGCACGCTGGATGCGGACATGAGCCTGAGCAGCGAGCGGTCACTGGCGTCGCTGAGCCGCTGGCGGTTGCATTCGGCGCCACCACAACGCTTCGACAGCACGCTGTCACCCTATCTGCGACGGGCCGCGCTGCAGTTGCCCAGTGGCTTCAACCCGCGCACCGCCACGTTGGCGCAGCAATGGCGGCAGCAGGCTGGCAGCGATGACGAGGCCATCGTGCGCCGCGCGCTGCAGTGGATCACCACCGACTTCTCGTACACGCTGGACACCCCTGCGGCAGGGCGCGACCCGATCGACGAGTTCCTGTTCGGCTACAAGGCCGGCTTCTGTGAACACTTCAGCTCGGCCTTCGTGGTGTTGATGCGCAATGCCGGCGTCCCGGCACGGGTGGTGACCGGCTTTGCCGGTGGCACCTACAACCGCCTTGGCGACTACTGGATCGTGCGGCGGATGGACGCCCATGCCTGGGCCGAGGTATGGCTGCCGCAGCGCGGCTGGGTACGGGTTGACCCGACCGCAGCCGTGGCACCGGAACGCATCCTGGACACACTGGACGACCGCCTGCAGGCCGGTACGGACACGCCACTGCAGCAACGCTGGCAGCAGCTGGGGCAGATGGGCGACTGGCTGCGCCGCGGCTGGAACGACCTGGTGCTCTCGTTCGATGCACGCCGCCAGCAGCAACTGCTCACGCCGTTCGGGCTGGATGATCTGGGCCCCACGCAACTTGTCGCTGGCTTCGTGGTGGCAACGATGCTGGCCTTGGCGTGGATGGCCTGGCTGCTGGCCCGTGGCGAGCGCGAACGCGACCCGCTGCTGCGCGCCTGGCACCGGCTCGGACGGCGCTACGCCCGCCTCGGCCTGGCCCGTGAACCGCACGAAACCGCACAGGACTGGGCCCAGCGGGTGCACCGGCAGCGCCCTGACCCGGCCCTGCTCGCACTCAGCCAGCGTTTCGCCGACGCGCGCTACGCTGGAACTTGCACCGACCTCGCTTCATTATTGCGGGACCTGCGCAGGCATCGCCCGACTTCCGGAGCCTCCCCATGAACACCAAGTTCCTTCTCACCGCTGTGGCCACGCTGGCCCTGTCGGCCTGCGCCACGGCCCCCAAGCCGCTGCAGGGACAGTTCAGCCTGGTCTCCCCGCGCGACTCGGTCGCTACCCAGCAGGTCGGCACGCCGGTCCGTTGGGGCGGTCGCATCATCGAAACCAAGCCCGGCCAGGGCGAGACCTGCTTCCAGATCATCTCGCGCCCGCTCAATGGCAGTGGCCGCCCGAACACCACCTCGTCCGACGCCAGCGACGGCCGCTTCATCGCCTGCCGCGCCGGCTTCTACGACCCGGCCGTGTTTGAAGCAGGCCGTGACGTGACCTTCATCGGCAAGATCGATGGCTACCAGAACACCCGCATCGGGGACTACGACTACCGCCTGCCAAAGCTGTCGGCCGATGTGATCTACCTGTGGCCGGAACAGCGTCAGGTCGACGTGGTGCCCTACCCCTATGGCCCCTGGGGCCCGGGCCCGTATGGCCCGTACTGGGGTGGCTACGGCCGTTGGGGCTGGTGGTGATCGCCAACCGGCACGCGTGACGGAAAAGGCCGCCCTCGGGCGGCCTTTTTCATCCACGCATGGCGTGGACAGGACCTTCAACGCCCCGGCGTACCGAAATGCCCCAGCTGTGCACCGGCCAGCAGGTGCATGTGGATATGGAACACGGTCTGCCCGGCATCCTCGCGGCAGTTCATCACGATGCGGTAGCCGTCCTGTGCGAAGCCCTCGCGGCGCGCGTACTCGGCGGCAGCCAGCGCCAGCTTGCCGATCAGGTGCGCCTGCGACGGCTGCAGGTCATCCAGGGTCGGAATGATCTCGTTCTTCGGAATGAACAGCACGTGCACAGGTGCCTGCGGTGCGATGTCCTTGAAGCCCAGCACCTCGTCATCCTCGTAGACGATGGTGGCCGGGATCTCGCGACGGATGATCTTGCTGAAGAGGGTTTCGTTGCTCATGGTCGGCCTCGGCGGGGATGTCATCCGCATTGTAGGCCGGCCGCGCCGGGGGATGCCCGGCCGGCATTCAATCGCGGAATTCGCTGCGCGTTCCGAACGCGTGCGAGAGCGTGCCGCGATCGACGTATTCGAGTTCACCGCCAAGTGGCAGGCCCTGCGCCAAACGGCTCGGCTGCACCTTGCGTGCGCGCGCCAGCTGCGCCAGGTAATGCGCGGTGGCCTCGCCCTCGACAGTGGCGCTGGTGGCGATGATCAGCTCCTGCACCTCGCCCTCGGCCAACCGTCGCTCCAATTGCTCCAGGCCCAGCTCGCGCGGGCCGATGCCATCGAGCGGCGACAGCCGCCCCTGCAGCACGAAGTAGACACCGCGGAAGCCGGTGGCGTTCTCGATGGCCAGGCGGTCGGCCGGCGATTCGACCACGCACAGCTGGCTGCGCTCGCGGCTGCCGTTGGCACAGGTCGGGCACAGCTCAGTTTCGCTGAAATCGCGGCACTGCACGCAGTGGCCGATTCGCTCCACCGCCAATGCCAGTGTCTCGGCCAGACGCTGGCCACCTTCGCGCTCGCGCTCGAGCAGGTGATAGGCCATGCGCTGTGCAGTCTTCTGGCCGACGCCAGGCAGCACCCGCAATGCGTCGATCAATTGTTCAAGCAGGGGTGCGGACACGGCGGCATGCTTTCATGGCGTCGAGCACGCTCGACAGCTGTCTGTAGAGTCGAGCCATGCTCGACCGAGGGTTGGAGCGGGCACCTGCAGCGGCAGGCGCCCCCTGGGAAATCAGAACGGCAGCTTCATGCCCGGCGGCAGCTGCATGCCGGCGGTGGCCGACCCCATCTTCGACTTCGACTCGGCATCGATCTTGTTCGAGGCATCATTGAAGGCGGCGGCGATCAGGTCTTCCAGCATCTCCGGGTCGCTGGTCAGCGACGGGTCGATGCGCACCTTGCGGCATTCCTTGGCACCGGTCAGGGTCACGCTGACCATGCCGCCGCCGGCGCTGCCGGTCACTTCGATCTTGGCGATTTCTTCCTGGGCCTTCTGCAGGTTTTCCTGCATTTTCTGGGCCTGCTGCATCAGTTGTGCGATGTTTCCGCGCATGGTGTCTTACTCGTCAAAAGAACGGATGGAATCGGAAACAACCCGGGCACCGTGCTGTTGGATCAGCACCTGCACTTCCGGGTCGTCCATGAAAACGGCCTCTGCCACCTGCTGCCGCTCACTACGCTGGCGGTCGGCACGCTGGTGCAGGGTCTCGGCCGGAACGTGTTCGGTTTCCACGGTCTCGACCACGATCTTCGGCGCCTGGCCGAGGGCCTTCTCCAGCATCTCGCCCAGGGCGGCCAGCGCGCGCTCCGAGCGCAGGTATTCAAATCCGGGCGAAAGGCCCAGTTTCAAGGTCCCGTGCTGGCAACTGATGAAGGCAGCGTTGGCGGCCAGCTGCCGCGACGGGCCGCTCAGGCCACTGTTGGCGACCAGATCGAGCCAGTCCTCGGCGCTGGCCAGGTCGCTCACACCTTCCAGCGGCGCATTCTCCTGCACTGGCGCCGGCTCGACCGGCGCGATGGCAATGCCTTCAGTGCGGAACGGGCGCTCGGGCGGTGCAGGCTCGCTGGGAGCCGCGACGGGAGCCGGCGGCTCATGCCAGGGCGCCACCATGGCAGCTTCCGGCCCAGCCATCTCGGCCGCCAGCGCCTCGTCACGTGCCTCGGCTTCGTCGGTGGCCCACGGCGGCAGGTCGTCGCCCACTTCTGTTTCAACGGACGGCGGCGCCGCTGCTTCGGCCTTCACCGGCGGCGGTGACACCGGCTCTTCCACCGGAACCGGCTCGGGCTCCGGCGTCGGGTCCGGTTCGGGTTGCGGGGCCGGCTCAGGTTCGGGTTCAGGTTCGCGCGGCGCGGCCTGCACCGGAGCGGCCACCTGCGCCACCACGGCCGGGCTTGCCGAAGCGGCGGCAGTCGCCGGCGTCGCTTCGTGGGTACCCGCACGGGTGCCACCACCGGCAGCATTGCCACCCGGCGCATTGCCTGCCCCCTCCACCGACTTCGGCACCGGCGGGACCGCCGCGGCCGGGCGGAACGCCAGCATGCGCAGCACGGCCATCTCGAAGCCCGCGCGCGGGCTCGGCGCCATCGGCAGGTCACGACGGCCGTTCAAGGCCATCTGGTACCAGAGCTGCACCACTTCCGGGCGCAGGCGCTCGGCGAATGCGGCGGCATCCAGGCCTTCGGCAACGGCCGCACCCGGTACCAGCTGCTGCACCTGGATGCGGTGCAGGCCTTCGGCCAGCGCTTCCAGCACGCCACTCCAGTCCGGCGAGAATTCGGCCAGCGCGGCCACGACCTGCAGCAGGCGCGGGCCATCGCCGTCAGCCAGCGCATCGAGCATCGCCGCCACCTGGGTGCGGTCGACCGTGCCCAGCATGGTACGCACCACGTCCTCGCGCAGCGCGCCGCCGGCATAGGCAATCGCCTGGTCCAGCAGCGACAGGCCGTCCCGCAGGCTGCCATCAGCGGCCTTGGCCAGCTGCACGATGGCACTGCCGTCGGCCTCGATCTCCTCGGCCGCCAGAATGCGGGTCATCTGGCCCTGGATCTGGTCCTCGTCCAGGCGCTTGAGGTTGAACTGCAGGCAGCGGCTGAGCACGGTGACCGGCAGCTTCTGCGGATCGGTGGTGGCCAGCAGGAACTTCACGTGCTCCGGCGGCTCTTCCAGCGTCTTCAGCAGCGCATTGAACGCCGCCTTGGACAGCATGTGCACTTCGTCGATCAGGTAGACCTTGTACTTGCCACGCGAAGGCATGTACTGCGCGTTCTCGATCACCTCGCGCACGTCGTCCACGCCGGTGTTGGACGCGGCGTCGATTTCCAGCAGGTCGATGTAGCGGCCGGCGTCGATATCCAGGCAGGCTGCACACTGGCCGCAGGGATCGGCACTGGTGCCCTGTTCGCAGTTCAGCGACTTGGCGAAGATGCGCGCGATGGTGGTCTTGCCCACGCCGCGGGTGCCGGTGAACAGGAACGCATGGTGGACCCGGCCGCTGTCCAGCGCGTTGCTGAGCGCACGGACCACGTGTTCCTGGCCCACCAGCTCGGCAAAACGCTTTGGACGCCACTTGCGGGCAAGGACGAGATAGGACATCAGGCCACCGTTTTCCATCGGATGTTCCATTGTGCCATGCCTGTCCAGCCCCCTCGCCTCCGGCACATCTTTCGCGGGTTCCTGGCCGGGGTGCTTGTGAAGTGCCGCGCAGCCCGCTAGAATCTGCGCCCCTGCTGAGGCGTTTGCCGATGGCAGGGATCCGGAGAGGTGTCCGAGTGGTTGAAGGAGCACGCCTGGAAAGTGTGTAAGCGTCTAAACCGCGCTTCGGGGGTTCGAATCCCCCTCTCTCCGCCAGTTAATTGAACTAAGCCCCTAATTTCTAGGGGCTTAGTTCTTTTCTGCTCGCTCCAGTATGCCATCCAGTATGCCACAGCGCATTGGCTACGGTTGGGGCCCCTTGTGAGGTGTTGTGCAGCACCGGCCAGCGGAGCTGGGGGGAGGCAGTACGGCACCACCTCGTGCAGACGGGGCTTCACCCAAAGGGGTGTTGGCAATCCTCCCCCGCCACTGATCTGCCGCGCAGCCTTCGGCTGAATTTCCGTCGCGGTTTTTCGACGACTCCGGGGAAATCCGCTCCTTATTCAACGTCTCCGCATCTGCTCAGCATGCCTTCTCAGGACCGCCATTCCGGCAAGTCCAATGGAGGAGAAGCACATGCCACCCAGCAACGTTAACGAAATGGCCGCGCAGTTCATCGCGGCGTACCAGACCCTTAAAGACAAGAAGGACATCGAGCGTCTCCTGGCGCTCATCAAACCGCAGATCCTTTCCGCCAAGGCGGATGGCATCAGCGACAAGGAATTGATCGAACTGATCAATTCCTTGGGCCTACGTGAGAAGTTCTATCCGGCGAAGCTCAAGGAGCTGCGGGGGCGTCTGGCCAAGTCCGAAGTAGATGCTTCGGCCAACGAGAGCGATGACCCGGTAACGAACGAAGACCCCCACCCACTGGCAGCCGCGCTTAGCGGTCACCGCGATGGGGCGGCAGCATGAACATGCTCGCCCCATTCCACACATTTCGAGCTCAGGACCCCAATTTCAGCATGCTCCCGCCGCTGGCCGAAGCTGCCGCGCGCGCCGTGTGCGCCAAGGTCCAGGAGGCCTGCCCGAGCATGGTGCGGACGCACCTGCTGTCGATCCTGTCCTCGGCAGTGGCGCCCCTCTACACGGTGATCCCGCCCAACTGGACGCCCATCCCGATTGGCGTGAGCACCCTGTGCGTCGCTGATGTCGGTGGGAGCAAGAGTCCGGTGCATGAGCTCCTGATCCGGCCGCTCAAGGACCATGCCAAGGAAAACTTCGCGCGGTACGAGGCCGCAACGATCGAAGCGAACGCGGCTTCGGACGAAACAAAATTCCACGTCAAGCTGCTGAAGGCGGAGATCGCGCGCTGCCTGCGGAAAAACGATTCGGCGCAAGAATTCCTCGCCACGCTGGCCGAGCTGAACCGGACGCCTTCGGTGAACCCAAAACATCGTCCACGCCTGGCTAGCAACCTTGACCTGGAAAGCCTGCTCCACCAGCTGGACGGCGAGTACGAAGCCGTTGACTTCATCACCGACGAAGGCGACAAGCTGCTTAGCTCCAGTCTGATGCGTCACGTATCTGACATGGTCGATCTGATTGACGGCAAGGCATTGGAGTACCGACGCGAGAAGAAGAAGCATCTTTACGCCAGCCATCCGCGGGGAACGTTTGGTCTGCTGGCGCAGTCCGCAGCAATCACCCCGTTCCGTCCTCGGTGCAAGCGCAACGAATATAACGAACATAAAGCCGTCAAACTCGGCTTCTTTTCGCGCCTCCTCGTCTGCGTTGCGCAACCGTTGCCAATGGGCAACCAGTATGCTCGCGCCAATGGGGACGACGAGGCGCTCTCGGACCTCCACGAGGCGCTCAAGGAGCTTTACGACCTACATCGGGACAACCAGGAAACCGGTGGCATCGCACCCATCGAACTCGTGTTCGCACCTGACGCCCTGGGCTACTGGGACGAACTGTGCCGCATCACCAACAATCTCAAGTTCGGGCAGCTCGCGCATATCGCAGACTTCGTCTCGAAGATGCTCAATCTGACCGCCCGCCTGGCTGCAGTGCTGCATGTCTGGGAAAGCGAAACCCACTATGTCTCGCTCTCTTGCCTCCAGCGCGCCTGGGCGCTTGTCTCCTGGCATGCCACTCAGTACGAGCTCGTGTTCGTCCCGCCGCCGCCTTTGCCTCAGCAGGAGGCAGACGTGGCGGCCGTTATCGAGCACCTGAAGATCTTCCGCTTTGAAACCGACTACAAGGAGGTTCCTACGGAGCCCATCGGCTTGTTGCTGGGCATTCCTAGCAACCGCCTTCGCGCGGCCCTCCTACGCATGGAGCAACGGGAACTGATCGAGCTTTGCGGCGGCAAAACCACGTTCATTAACTGCATGAAGATGTTCTCGAGGTCGCGAAACCTTACTTGGCGGTAAGTGCGGACCAGCGACTAGAAATGCCCGGCAGCCGCCGGGCATTTCTGTTAACCGCTTACCGTGGGTCACTCGGCCATGGCCTTCAACAGCGCGTCGCGGGCGTCGGAGTAGAACTGGATGTCGATCTTGGTCGCCATGTCGTCGGACAAGTCGACCAGCTGGCGCCGACACGCCACCGGCATCAGCAGCGACGTCGCGCCTTTCTCAACGGCGATCTCGGCGATCGTGACCGCGTTGTGAACCGGTTCGATCGAGCCCCCGAGGTTGATCTCGCCAACGATGATCAAGCCGCCGCGCACGCTTCGCTTCAAGAGCGACGTGCACAAGGCCACCAACGAGGCCACGCCGAGCTTTGCGCCGGACTTGGCGGCGTCAAAAGCCCGAAGTTGTACCGTGAACTCGTGCTGTCTGGGGTCCTTGTCGCCAACCAACTGCATGGACCTGGCGTACAGGTTCTGCTCGGCGAAGCCGATGCTCTCGCGGAACGCGGGCGGAATGGGCTTGTTGAGAACTTTCAAGCCCGATCCGGGGCCTTCGTTGACCTCGATGCGGTAGAGGCCGGAGTTCTCCTCCCCGCCGCCGGGGCTGATGGTCCATACCTGTCCTGGCTCCAGCGGGTCGCCGCCGATGCTGTTGTCGCTTTGGAGCTCCGGTGTGGAGACGAACTTCTCGACGCCGTAGGCACCCATGACGTAGCTGAAATGGGTGTTCCGAAACTCGGCGGCACCGACCCGCTTCTGCTGCTCCTTGACGCGGCGCCGGACCTCCATGGCGATTCGAACGGCCCATTCCAGGTCTTCGTCGGGGACCGGTACATCCGCGCTTGGGTACAGCAGCTTCAGCAAGCCGCTGACCGTCTTGTTGACCGCGTTCGTGTCCCGGCCAGACAGGGCGCCGCCAAAGAAGACGCGGTTCTGCAACTCGCTCACCCGGCTCTGGTTCCGAAGCTGGCTCCAGCACTCGGACAGGAAGTCGCTCACCAGCCCGAAGTGATTGGTGACCAGGTCCTTGTTGATCTTGGGCACGTCCCAACCAGGCAAGAACGCATGGATGCGGTCCATGAAGGCGGTGTCGTCACGCATCTCCGGCGGCATGGGCCCAAACAAGTGCCCCACGCGTTGCTGGTGTTCCACATCGACGTCGAAGTTGCCGACCAAGACGATGCTGCCGTCCGCGCGGATGCTCTCCTTGCCGCGGCTGAATTCGCCGGACTCCATGTAGCCCTTCATGATGTTCACGCCGTCCTTCTGGTCGAAGGAAATGCCTGACACCTCGTCGAAGCAGACCACGTCGTACTGACACACCAAGCCCCGGCGGCCCTTGGCTGTGTTCTCCACGAACATCTTGGCCACAGTGGCTTTGCCACCTGAGATGAGGTGGGCGTAAGGCGAAACCTGCTGGAACAGATGGCTCTTGCCCGTGCCGCGCGGACCGAGCTCCACCAGGTTGTAGTTGCGCTCGACGAACGGCACCATTCGCAGCAGCAGCGCGTTCTTCTGCCGTTCGTTCAAACCAGTCGGTTCAATCCCAATGGACCGGAGTAGAAACGACTTCCACTCCTCGCTCGTGAATTCAGCACGTGCCTTGGACAGCGTCTCCAGCACGTCGCGTTTCGATAGCTGAATCTCCCGCAAGGAGGTGATCCCAAACGGACGCCCCTTGGCCTCCTGCGCGATCGCCACGTCGAACGTCACGCCCAGCTCGGCATAGAAGCCACCGGTCAACATGCGTTCGTGTTGGTTGACTAGTTCGCTGCTGATCCGCACATCCGTCAGGCGCAGGCTTGGCAGGCTCGCGACATACTCGCCCTTGTTGTCCACGCGCGCTGTCACGAGGTCGATGATCTTCACCTCGCCGGTCTCCAGAGCCTTGGCCTTGAACAGCTCTTCCTCGCCGGCCCGCACCGTGCGGGACTTGAGCTGGCGTTGAACAATCTCCAGCCCTTCGTCAATCTCTTCCTGATCCGTGCTGGCGCAGTAACGCCCGAGCATGAACTCGACAACGTAGGTGGGGACCGGAAACTGGCGACTGAAGGTGCGGACCAAGTCTTTCCGGACCAGGTAACCGTCCAGTACCGAGGCGGCTTTCTTGTCTATCTGATCCAGTTCAATCATGCGTCATCCTCCGCCGATCACGGTGTTTGCTTCGGCCACCAGCTCGCCGGTCGCACTGAGCAGGACCAGAAACGCCGCACGGCCTTGCAGTTCTTCGTTTTCAACAACCGCCGATGCGGTGCCGTTGTCCTTGAGCGGCTTCACGCTCACGACCACGCTGGAAGCCGGATCGCCCGCCTGGGTGCGAATGTCCAGGGACAGATTCGCGTACTGGCCGTCCACGGCCACCGTGCAGCGCAAACCCTTCCAGGCGATGTCGGTGACCTCGGCCACCTGTTTGGCCGAAGCGCCCCCGCTCCGAGTCACCACCAGATCCAAGGTCAGGCACTCTTGCAGGCTCAACCCGCCGTGGTTGTAGTCAACGGACTTGCCATAGCAGCTCACGCCGTCGGCCAGTGCAAACTGCTGATGGGGGTTCCAGAACCAGGGGTACAAGCGCTCACCGGTGGAAGCGCCGGGCTTGATCGAGGCGCAGCGCCCCCATTTGTTGTCGGTGAGGTCCTTGGACATCTGAATCGTGGGTAACTTGCCTGGCATGAGGAGCCAGCCGTGGTCGGTCACGACCCTAACGCTGGTCCAACCGGCAGTCAGCAAGGCGCCGATACGTTCCACAATTTCTGCGAGAAGTGCGTCGATGTGCTTGGCGAGCTTCCAGCCACGCTCATGCCCCTCGCTGTCGATGTCACCGAATTCGCACCACGCGTTCCCCTGACCATTGCCGCTCTCGGTACGGTCCAGCACCGTCCAGTGGTTGTCGTTCAACAGCTTCCGCAGGTGGTAGCCACCTTTTAAGGTTTGGCCGGTTGCTGCGACGCGAGGTTCGAAGTCATCGCAATCGTCGGAACCGCCGATCAAGTTCCGAACAGGAGAAACTGCCGCCTTCCCAGTAGCCGTCACGCTGGGCAAGGCCGTCCAGTTCATGGCCTCCGCTACCTGGTAGCCGCGTGCCTCCAACGCTGCCGATAGGCGGCGAGCGGTATCAAAGCGCAAGCCGTCAACAAACAGCACGCATTGCCCGCCGACTTTATAAAAGGCTGGCGCTTCTGCTATTCGTCCACCTGGGTATGCGGAACCGTCGACTAGCTTTTGTAGATAGCGTGCAGACTCTTCCAGCCAGGGCAGATAGATTGTCCGTATCGCTACTGTCGCTGCATCCACGTCCGCCGCCCTGTCCACGCACGCTAAGGCAGCCAGCACTGCGTCATCGGCACGCCATCCTTCTGTCGCATACCCTGCTTGCAAGTCGGCGACCGAGCCGGCCACCAGCGCTGTCTTGGTGACCTCCGCCACTACGGCCAGATGCTTGGCGGCTAGCGCCAGGGGCGCCTCACCCATCTCGGCCCACACCAACTCACGACGGGGGGCATGCGCCTTCTCCAACTCCAGCAACCGCTTCCTGGCTTCGTGCGCAGGTAGATCTCTTAGGCCCATCAGATCACGCCGGAGCCTTTGCTCCTGCTCCTCGTTCCATTGCGGCCAGCCGCCAGCAAAATCTGCGGTGACAAAAAGATCGAAGGTGGGCGGCTTGCACTGGCGGATTCGGTTCGGGATATTGGGGTAACGCTTCGGTGCTTCGCTGTACCGCTCCCACACTGAATGCCAGGGTCCCTCGCGCGTCGCCAACTTGCTGGCACCCGCCAGAACGCCATCGGCCTGGGGGTTGAACGCCAGCTGTGACTTGCAGACCTCCACAAAGGCCTTCCACTCGTTGGCGCCGCGCGTCGTCTGGAACGCGTCACCCAGATCCAGCCACTGCAGCAAGTCGCGCACCGGGTCACCGCCGGTCAGCAGGGTGTTGAAGTAGTTCTTGTCCAGCCGCTTGCCCTTCAACCGCTCGAGCTCTTCGTCCAGCAGCCGGTACAGCGCCAGTTGCATGGCGTTCTTGGCGTCGTTGTCCTGGGCCACGTCCAGACCCATGCCCCCCTGGTCGGACTTCAGGAAGGCCATGATGGTCCAGTCCTTGGCATTCGCCTGCGACCAGAGCACGCCCCGGTACTGCAGCTCGGCCAAGGGCTTCAAGAGGTCCGGGCAGTCTTCGATCGCCCGTAGGTCCTGGCGGCTGACGCCAGGCAGGTAGAACACCGGCACGCGGTCGGCTGGCATAGTGACATCGGGCGCCTTGCTCGCAATCACGCAGCGCAGCCAGATGGCCGGCCCAGTGCGGTTCTCGGGCGCGTAGTCCCCCAGCACCAGCAGTTCCGCCAGCTCGCTCTGCAGGCGCGGGATCACTGCCTCCCACTGGCGATCTTTGTCAGGCCACAAGATGCACGATGGCGAGACTTGAACCTCGGGGTTGAAGATCGCCGAGTCACGCAGGGTCTTGACCAAATGTTCGATCACGCGCATGGCTGGCCTTCCGTCAGGGCGAAGAGCCCCATCACCTGGCCCACAAGCTTGGTCGTCCGCGCGTCGATCTGCGCCACGCTCCACGCCTCTGCTGTTGCCAATTCGGCGTTGAGCTTGAGCCCGTTCTTGTAGCCCACCTCACGGCCCTTGCTGTCGCTGCGGTCGCGCTTCTCTTTGAAGCTCTTGTTGCCGAGCGCGCTGTTGAAGCCGGAGATCGTCAGGTTGCCCAGCTTGTGGACATGCGTTTCCTGAATGGCTTTGGCCTTCCTCTCGTCTCCGCCCGCGATCATCGTCACCCAAGACGTGGGAATGTTGTCGCCCTGCGGGAAAATGTGCTCAATGGTCCATACGAAGAGCTTGCCTTCGTACTTCCACAGATCGACCCAGGTCTCTTTGGTCATGCTCTGCTCAGCCAAGGCGCACAGCACAAACCGGGTGACCCCGGCGTTCTCCTCGTAGATGGCGCCTTCCAGCTTGCTGCGGAAAGTCTCGTCGCTGGCCGACACCGCCAGCAGCTCGTCGCGAATCGTCTTTACCACGGCGGATCCTGACAGCCCTGCCACCTTGTCGATGATGGCCATGAACAGCCGCGTCAGGTCGCGGGTCGGAGGCGTGTCGGTGAGGTTTCGTCGAACGAAGAAGCAGACCAGCAGCCGCGCGATCTCTTTCAGCTGGGCCACGTCGATGCCCAGCGCCTCGCGCCGCACCAGCAGGTACAGCATCAGCAGGTAAGACGGAGCGCCCTGAATGCGGTCCAGGTCCTTCAGCGGCTTGTCCAGCGGCGCCCAGGCCTCGTCGGTGTTCCGGGCCAGCATCAGTGCATACAGCTGGCCAGCGGAGCGGATGGCCTGTAGGTGGTGCTTGGCGTCCTGGTTGATCAGTTTTTCGTAGATCTGGATCAGATTAGATTTTGTGGCAACCGGGCCCAGAGGGTCCTTCTTCTTGTCGTCGTCCTTGCGAAACGGGACGTTCAACGAGTCTTTGAACGCGTTATAGTAGTGCCGGAAGAAGCGCTCCTGGACGCTGTAGTCGTCGCCCAGATACCCCAGCAGCTTGTTCCACACGTCGAAGTAATGGTCCACCTTGCCGGGCTCGCTGGTCTCGAGCCGTGCCAGCAGCTTGTTCTTGATCAGGTCGATGGCCGTGAGCGGCATGCCCCGGTTGTTGAGTGACTCGAACAGCGTGTAGGCATCGGCGTGGCTGGCCACCTCGATCTTCACCAGGCAGGCCTGGCTCACCTTGTCGAGGAAGGCCATGATCGACACCAGGCGATCGTTCTCGCCGTCAACCATCTCTTCGATACGAGCCTGGAAGTACCGGAAGGCGCGATAGATCTTCCGGTTGCCGGCGTAGGCTGGCGTATCGAATGAGCTGATTACCCCCACGTCGGACAAGACGGCGCAGTAGTCGTTCTGGTTGTTGTTCTGGATCTGCGGGATGACCCGCAGCTGGTCGTCGCCCTTCTTCAGCACCAACTTGCGTTTGAGGTTGATCAGCTCCACGCGCTGATCGTCGTCGAGGTCCTTCTCGTGCCGCTTCAGCGACTGGTAGAGCGCCGCGAACAGCAGCGACAGCGTGGTCAGCCGCTGCTGGCCGTCCACCACCTCCAGCCGCTGCACCGCCAGGGTGTCGGTGGTCTGATTGATGCAGATGATCGAACCCAGGAAGTACCCGGGGTGGTTCTCTTCGATATCATCGAAGAGCGACTCCCACTGATCCATCTTCCAGGTGTATTCGCGCTGGTAGCGTGGGATCGCGTAGACGACACCTGCTTCGATGTCGAAGAGCTGCGAGACGGGGTAGTTGTTGACCGACTTGATCATTTGGCCTTTTCTCTGGCAGCTCGCTTTTCGGCCAAGCTCAAGTGGTGATCGTTGATCCGGTCGCCCACCTTGCCGCCGTACTTGGGTCCCAAGTCGTACCATGGCGCGGACGGCACGTCGCTGCCGCGGTCCTTGTCCCATTTGATTTTGGGGCGGTCGCGGAGGACGCCGGCGCCCTTCTTGCTGACATCCGGCACGGACAAGAAGGGACGGATGTTCAGACGCACGCCGTCATTGAGGTCCGGGTCCCAGCCGATGGGCTGTTGGTCCAACGGCTTCCAGCGCACAAAAATGTCGTGAGGCTGCTCACCTTTCAGGATCAGCTCCAGGCGCTTCTTGAGCGTTTCGGCGGCAGCCAACTTCTCTTGAGCACCGTCTACCCCTGCAGCCAGATTCCGGGTCTGACGGCTGATCCAGTCTCCAAGATAGGTGTAGATCAGCGCCTCCAAGGTCTTGGTATCGAGGCGGTGGTAGTTCACCAGCGCGGCAAAGCCGTCGCGCAGGCCGTCCCAGATGTGCCAGATGAAGGGGCGCTGGTGGAACAGCTCGCAGTGCTGGGCGAAGAACTTTTCGCGCAGCCAGCTCTCCAGCGACTTGCCGGCGTGGCCGGCCGTGGCCAGCAACCGGGCTAACACGTCGTTGTTCCAGGCCGGGCCGTAGGCGGCGGCGAGCAGGTTTAGCAGGCGATCGGCGGCGGGCTTTTCCCGGCCCACCGGCGGCAGGCAGACGATGCCGTCGCGATCGGCATGCGCGGCCAGCGCTTCACAGCGCTTGACCCATGCGCGCTGCTCGTCGGCCAGTTCCATCTCGGCATCGGTTTCCGCCGGCCAGCGGTAGCCGAGCAGGCGGGCGACGGCGATCTGCAGCACGTTGGCATCCGCGCGCAGCGGGCCACCGGCGGTGCGCTTCGCGTCCTCGTCCCAGACCACCGAGCCGCAGGGATGGCCGTGGAAGATCCATTGGATAGGATCGTCGGAATAGGGCTGCGGCAGGCCGTGGGGATAGCACTCGGCGGCGATCTGCTCCCAGCGCTCAAGATCGAACGGCACCTTGACCAGCGTGGCGTTGGTGACCTTCAACGCTTGGTCGATTTGGCGAACGGCTTCGTTGTAGTCGGACGAGGAGCAGAAGCACCAGATAGCGGGGAGGTGGGCTTCCTTGCTAGGGACGATAACCGCAACGTTCTGGTGGAATCGCTCCTTCGCATACACATAGGGGTACAACTGCCCCATGCGATGAACGGCGACGCCAGCTCTACCAAGCGCCTTTAATCCCTTTGTTGGATACGCCGTCGGCAATGACAACAAAAGTCCCTTACCCTGTTCCCAGCGAACAAGCCACGAACTGCCGGCGTCCGGCTTAAACTCATCGGGAGTGCTTTGCATCAACTCCCAAACAGCACGATCAACCTGCGGTTGCTCCCAGAAGCCACAAACGAACATTGGATCATCGCTGGTTTGGAGACCGACAAGGCCCTCTGCATATCGACTCAGCAAAGGCAGGTCATCATTCTCGCCGAACGCGATACGTGCATCCGGGTTACGGAGCTGAGCATGCTGACTTACTTCCACCAGCTCACCTTCGCGCAGCAACGCCGCCTTCTTCTGCACCACGTTCGGAGCACTGACATCCACTCCACGAAGCTGAAAACCGTGTGATGGTGTGACGCGGGTCTGGGTTAGTAACTGAACATTGAAATCCCACATTGGGGTTTGGAACCCCTTGGCCCCCAACAGAGCAATGAGGTTGAACTGCACCCGCTTGAGCAGCGACTCGCGCTGCTTCTTGTAGCTGTTCAGGAACAACCAGTTCTGCGGCATCACGATCTGCGCCACGCCGCCATCCCCACACAGTTCCAGACAACGCTCCAGGAACACATTGGCCAGGTCGTTCTTCGCCGCCGCGTAATGGGCTTCGCAATAGTCCTTCAGCGCCTCACTCTGCTTGCCGCGCGCCAGATACGGCACATTGGTAATTACCAACTGATAACGCGCTTCCAGCAGCCGCGCGGCATCCAGCAGGCCCAGCGCACTGAGCGCCGATTCGCGCCGCCCACCGGCCTCCTCACCACTGCTCTCCTGCTTCAGCGCCGCCAACAGCAGCGGTTCCAGTTGCGCATAGTCGGCGCTATACAAGTCACCCTTCTGGCGGCTTGGCGAGAGCAGGCTACCCAGCAGCGGCGCCTGCGCAAACTGCTGATGCAGCCGAGCCAGACCTTCGCGCAAGGCATTGGCATTCGCGGCATCGTCCGGCACCAGTGCCTGCCAGTCCTCGGCCTTGCCGGCCACCTTCAATCCGCAACAGGCAATATGCGGGCTGGGAATCTCGCGCACGCCCAGCGGCTGACCGCTCTCGTCCGGATAGCGCCAGGCTTCCAGCGCCACAGCGAACACCGCGATCTCCACGCAGCGGGCATCCAGCTCCAGGCCGTGAAGGTTCTGCGCCAGCGTGCGGTCCACCGCCTCGCGCACGCTTAGGCCTTCGGCGGCCATGCGCATCGGCACCAGCATCAAAAACGCGGCGACGAGGAAGTGGCCCGAGCCGCAGCACGGATCCAGCAGCTTGAAGTCGGCCAGTGAATCGGGCCAGCCGTCGAAACTGCCGGCAGCAGGCGTGCCGTCTTCTAGGGTGCGGAAGTAGTCCAGTTTCACCGGACATGGCTTGCCCGGGTGCCGGGTAGCCCACCAGGCCCCGAGCGAGTTGTGCAGCAAGAAAGCCACCATGTACGGCTCGGTGAAGAGCTGCGTGACGGCGGGCAACTCGTCGGCACCAATCTTCACTTCCGACTTGTTGATGCGCTCCTTGTTGTTGGCCTGCCAAAACTGGTAAACCCAACCTAGGCTGTCGCTGGCTTTAAAGATTGCATCCGGCAAGTCCTTAAGCAGCCGTTCGAGTTCGCCCTGGTGCTCGGGCGCAAAGGTCAGCTCGAACACTGGCGAGCCAGGCGTGAATACCTGCGGCAGCATGCGGGCGGCCAACTTGCTGGCCAACTCCCAGCCGCTCTTGGCGCCTTCGTCCGGGGCCAGCTCATCGCACTCTTCGATGGTGACAGCCACGCCGTCGTACATCAGCAGGTTGTTGTCAGCCAGGAAGCGCGCGAACAGCATGCGGTGCCAGTGCTGGTAGGCCACCTCTTGCACCAGGCGCTGCACCTCCTGCTTGCCATAGGTCGGGTTGGGGCTCTTGGAATCACGGGCGTCTCCGAGCTGTTTGCCGTGGGTGCGCAGGCGGTTGCGCAGCGCCTTCTCAGCGTCGCTCAGAAAGGCTTCGGGCTTGTCGTGGCCAACGCCCAGTTGCTCTACCGCCGCATGCGCAGCAGTCTCAGCGACTGTGCGGGCCGCTTTGACGGTCTTCTCCAGCGCGCCGCGCAGGTCTTTGTCGAGTGCTTGCATCATGGGAAATCAGGCCTCAGTGAAGGATGACCGGGCCTTTTTTCAGGGCCTGTGCGATGGTCTGCTTTGCATCCTGCAGCCAGGCCTCGATGTCTTCGTCGGTCTTGATGGTGCGGTGGGGCAGCTTGACGAACTGCGCCTTGGGCTCCATCAACTCCGCGGCAGCCACTAGCACGGCGTCGAAGCGCGAGTCGATGGCGGCCACGCGGTCGGCGAACGACCCCAACGAGAGCCGCTCGACCGTGGCCAGCACTTCGTCGGTGTTGGCCACCTGCACCTTGGGTGCATCGGTGAGGGTGAGCTTCTGGGCGGCCAGCAGGCTGTTGCGCTGCTCGGGCTCCAGCTGCTTCCAGTTGGTGTCGGCCTCCAGGCGCGCCATGCCGTTTTTGTGGCGGGTCTGGTAGTCGGCGTGCAGCCGGTTCAGTTCGTCGCGCAGCAACTGCGTCAGACTGGCCACCAGGGGCGTGACGGGATCGGGCTCCTCCAGCAACTGGCGCTGCTGTTCTAGGTGTGTGACCTGCGCCACCAAGACCTCGGTGCCCGACAGCCCATTGGCCTGGGCCAGCAGGCGCTTGAGCGTGTTCCAAGCGGGCATGCGCTTGTCGATGCGCTCGGCCAGATCCGTCCAGGCGTCGATGGCGGCGCTGAGTTCATCGCGCTGGTTGTACAGGGCCAGCAGCTGCTCGTTACCGGCGGTCAGGCGGATTTCTTCCAGTGTGGTGGTCGCAGGGCGTGCCGGGCGCGGAGCGTCGCCCCCGGCGCGGTTGGCCAGTTCCTGCGCACTGACCAGGAACTGCGGCACGTGGGCCAGCTCTTCTCCCTGCTTGGCGGTGAGGCCGACCTTTTGCAGCACCTTGCGGATCTGGATGCGCTGCGCCGCTGACACCGTGGCCGACTCGACCTTGAACATGGTCTTGCCGATGACCTTGCGCTCCAGGTCCTTCGGGTCGATGGTCTGGCCCTTGTCGTCCTGGGCACGGATCAGCCCGGCCACCAGCAGCACCTGCAGGCCACCGTCCACCGCGTCGCCAGGCCATCCGTAGTTGGCGCCTTCGAAGTTCTTGCGGATGTCGATGCCCTTCTTGCCGCCAGCAATGAAGGCCAGGATGGCTTTACAGACGGGGTTCTTGGCTGGCTCACCGTCGTCGCCCACGCTCTTGAGGGCATCCGGCGCTCCCTTCTGTGCCTTCTCGTAGACTTTGGGCCAACCTGCGTGGTCGGCGATGTGGAACTGCGGGTAGAGCCGCTGCAGCGCGTTGGTGGCGGCTTCCAGTGTCATGTCTTGAAGGTCGTTGCCCAGGATCTCGTTGCCGCCACCTTGGAAGACACGGGCACCCGAGAAGGCCTCTTGCAGCAGTTCGCGGATCTTGCCTTCAGCAGTTTGCTTGGTGGTCTCCATAGCCGAGCGCGCCTCGGTGCCCTCGGCGGTGTTGGGCACGCCGCGCTTGTCCAGCGTGGCGCTGGCGGCCTTGAAGTCGATCAGGTAATGGCGCAGGTCATCGGCCGAGCGTTTGGGAATGAACACGAACACGGTGGGCGATTGGTTGCCCGCCTGGCGAGCGTCGGCACGGACCGAGTTCTCGTCGATGCTCCAACCGTCGCGTACCCAGACGCAGATCTTCTCCGCAGCGTCGCTCGGCAACTGCGCGTCGAACACCGGGAAGATGTCGCGTGTGACCTTGGACGTGCCTTGGGTCAGCGACAGCTTGCGCACCATCTCGCCGAACTTCTTGCGGATGCGGTCGTCCCGCTCTGCATCCACCCGGTGGGCTTCGTTGGCCAGGTTGTTGCGCTGACTCAGGAACTCGTCGTTCCAGGCGGCGCTCTCCTCGGTCTGGATGCGGTATTCGTCACCCACCTTCATCAGCAGCTCGCACTTGTCCAGCACGCTCGGAAGCCTGCTGCGCAGCGCGCTGGAGCCATGGGTGAGGTCTTCCACCAACAGGTCGGCCAGGGTGTCGACGGTGGCGCGAATGCCGATCTCGCTGTTGCTGCTGGCGAGCTTGTTGATGAGAAACACCAGGCCGCAGGACCGAGCCATCAGGCGCTGGTCGTTGGTGCCCTTGGCCCAGACCATGGTCTTCTCATGCACCTTGCGCGGCAGGATGCGCGACTGCAGCAGCTTGTCAGCTGCGTCGAAGTAGAGGTAGTCGGCGGGCACGACGCTGCCGACCGTCGCGTCCAGGTTGGTCTGGATGACCTTGTGGATCATCGAAAGCTGGTTGCGCAACTGGCTGTCGGTGCCGGTCTGGTCCAGCACGCGCAGGGTGCTCTCCCAGAAGCGGCGGCGCACCGGCAGGATGGGGTAATCCTGCGGGAAGAAAGGAGTGTCGTCGCCGCGATGCCCGATGGTGGTGCCGGCCAGATGACGGGAGATCTCGCCGAGGTTGGTCTGCATCACCTTTTCGACCGGTTCCTTGGCTTCGGGCTTCTTCGCCAGGATGACCTTGCGGATTACCGCGTCCACATCGGCATCCGACAACTCGACGCGCACGGTAAAGCGGCCTTCGAGCTTCTTGAGGTTGGAGGTGCCGGTGACAGCGGTTTGGCCGGTGCCGATGAACAGCATCTTGGCGCCGATGTTTTTGCAGCAGGCCTCGACCACTTCCTGCACGTCGATGGAGCGCTGGCTGTCTTCGCCGATGTACTGCTGCACCTCGTCGAGCACCACCAGGGTGAGAGGGAACTTGCCGTCGCGGGTCAGCGCCTGGCGAATGGCCTTGAGCATGTCGCCGCTGGAGACGTCCTGCACATAGGGGTACAGGTTGTTCAGCGTCTCGACGCAGGACGCTGGCGACGTGAACAGGTTGGGCTTGGCCTTGACCAGGGCCTCATGCAGGCCCTCGGCAACGTAGAAGTTGTCGAGCTCTTCGTTCCAGTCGAAACCGCTCTTCTCAACGTGCACCCGCACGGCGTCGTAGATGCCTTCATGCTGGAGCCACATGACAAAGCGCGCCACCGGGTACTGCTCCGGCAGACCGACGGACTTGAAGAGGATGCCCAGCAGGGCCATGCGCACGGACTTGTCGCGCGAGCTGGAGCCCAGCGTGCCAGACGCTGCATGCAGACCGCCGTGGCGCTTCGCCTGGGTGCTGAGTTCCTTGAGCTGGTCGCTCACGCCTTGTGGCAGGTTCGCGATACCCCGCGCGGTGGCGCCGTCGTCAAATTCGCTGTCGACCCAGAGTGCACGCAGCATCTTGACCAGGTGCGACTTGCCTGAGCCGTAGAAGCCGCTGACCCACACAGCAGGCTGCTCGGCCTGCTCGATGTTCTTCAGATAGACGTCGAGGATGTGCTCCAGACCCTTTTCGTACTGGCCATCGCAGACGAAGGTTTCGAGCTCGTACCGTAAGACGGACAGGGCCTGATTGGTTTTCTCGTCGTTGACACTGGCCACGCCCTCATTGACCAGCTTTCGGGTCGACGGGTCCTTTTGATAGATGTCGCGGTTGAGCATGTGCTTCCCCCTGTTCAGATTTCTTTGTCTGCCGTGATCGGTACGGCGAGGTAGTTCCAGCCGTCGTACCCATCCAGCAAGCGGTAATTGTTGTCCTCGTAGCTGCCGGGGAAGAAAACCAGCAGGCGGCCCTTCACCTTGGGGGCGAATTTGTCCACGACTTCCTTTGGACCGGCCAGCCTTTCGTAGACATCCGGTTGCCATAATTGATGGCAATGACCGAGGTGTTTATGGGCAACAGCAAGCAGTACACGGATGAGTTCCGGGCAGAGGCGGTGAAGCAGGTGATCGAGCGTGGCTTCACG